>NZ_JBEXSI010000021.1:0-117624 GCF_040613515.1 Streptomyces sp. NPDC006261 | reverse complement strand
TGTGTGTTCTGCCGGGTCACTGACGGAGTCCGGGGCCGCCGGGTTGGCACTCCCGGCCCCGGGCTCTCCGTACGCCCCTACAGATCGGTGGCGATAATCGGGACCGAGGCGTCCGCCACCGCCGGATAGCCGTCGGGGCCCAGCCTGATGAGCTCGGGGACGATGTCCGCGCAGAGGCCGTGGCCCTGGCAGAGCGTCCAGTCCACCGCCAGCTTCTCGCCGCTGGGGATCGACTCCTCCAGGTCCTGGTAGCCGGAGGCGGGCAGTGGCAGCACACCGAGCGTCTCGCGGCCGCAGCCGCCGTCCAGGACATGGGCGGCGAGGTCGTCGGTGAACGCCGACAGCGTCGACAGCAGGAAGCGCGCCGAACCGTCCGGGTGCTTGCACGCGCCCCGGCCCTTGACGGCCTGGGTCACTTCGCGCAGGGCCTCCAGCGCGGCGGGCCCGCCGCCGTTCAGTACGTCGGAGAGCCCGCCCGCCGCAGCGGGAAGTCCCAGCTTGCACGGGCCGCACTGTCCGGCGGTCTCGGCGGCCAGCCAGTTGGCGATCCGGAGGGACTCGCCGAGCGGGCAGGTCTCCGGCCCGATCGGCAGGATCGCGCCCGCACCCAGGGCGCCGCCGACGGTGGCCAGGGACTCGCGGGACACGACCGCGTTGTGGGAGGCGACCGCGTCGATCCAGTTGCCGTGATAGCCGCCGGTCAGGACCCCTTGGGGCAGCGGCGGCGCTCCGGCCAGCTGGAGGATGTACCGCAGCGGCACCCCGGTCGGCACCTCGATGACCATGGGCCGCGCCACGGCGCCGGAGACGGTGAGCAGGACCGTGCCGGGCTCGTTCGGCAGCCCGGTGTGCCCATAGCGGCGGGGGCCGATCCGGGCGGCTACGGCGAGCTGGGCGTACGTCTCCGCGTTCGACAGCAGGGTCGGGGAGCCGCCGACCCCGGTCTCGGCCGCCCGCTCACGCCGGCCGGGGGGCAGGGCCGGGCCGCCGTTCGCCGCCCGGATGACCGAGGACGCCTCCCCGGAGACCATGCGCTCCGGGGTGCGGACCACGCGGGCACGCAACTGCTGGCCGCGCCGGTCGGAGAGGCCGCGCTCGGCCAGTGCCGCGCGTACGGAGACCTCGGTGGAGTTACGGGTGACGGCGACGACCAGCGTGCGCGCGCCGAGCGCCTCCGCGGCCAGCAGGGCGCCGTCCAGGATCAGGTGCGGGGCGCGGTTGAGCAGGACGGTGTCCTTGCGGCAGGCGGGCTCGCCCTCGCTCCCGTTGACCACGACCACGGGGCGCACCCCGCGCCGGATCGACGCCTTCGCCACCGCCCGCATCTTCTTCCCGAAGGGGAACCCTGCGCCGCCCCGCCCGCGCAGGGATATCGCTTCGGCCAGCTCGGCCAGTCGCTCGCCGGTCATCGGTTCGAGGGGGCCGTGCACCTTCAGGTGCATGGCGAGGTCGAGCCGCTCCACCAGGTCGAAGCCGGTGGTCAGTTGCGGCAGGCCGACGACGCGGACCTCGGGAACATCGGGGAGGGGGTCGTTCACGGTCGGTCTCCTGCGGGTGCGTGCCACGGTTCGCCGGCCGGGGGCGCGGAGAACGGTCCGGTCGGCGGTTCGGCGCCGGCGCCGGTGGTGGGTGTGATGGGGACGGCCGTCTCGGAGGGCTCGGCCGCCGGAGCGGACCGGTACGGGGTTCCGTAGGAGGGTTCGTAGGAAGGAGCGGGAGTGCGGGGCATCGGCACGCTGCCGGTCGGGGGGCTGTAAGAGGGCGTCGCGTCAGCTGTGCCGTACTCCGAGGTGCCGTAGGGGGACGTCGTGTAGAGCGGCGACGCGTACAGCGGTGGTTCCTGCGGGGGCGCGTAGGTGTGCTCGGATCCTTGCGGGCCGTGGTGGGCCTGCGCGGGCGGGGCGGGGGACGGAGCGGGCCATCTGGCGCCCGGCGGGTGCGTGGCGTCAGCGGCCTGGGAGACGGCGCGGTATCCGGCCGATATCCCCGGCCCGCCCGCCGATCCGGCCCCCGGCCCGCCCACAGGGCTGTCGGCGAGCCGGTCGGAGCTGCGGGGCGGCGGTTCGTACGTCGGGGGCTGGAACCCGTACAGCATTTCTGTCGGCGCCTCGTGCAGGGGCTGCGTTCCGTGGGTGAAGAGAGGGTCCTGCAGGGAGCGGGTCTCGTCATGGGAGTGCAGCGAGCCGGACAGCGGTACGGGCGGAGGCATCGGCGGCGGCAGCGGCGCCGACAGCGTGCGCGGGCGCACCGGAGTGCCCCGGACCTCCCGGCCCGGGGCACTCCACCCCTCGGGGTCTGCCGAAGGCGGCTCCCGGTCCCGGCCGAAACCGCGCTCCGCCCCCGCCCGCGAGGACCCACGCAGCACCGGGTCCGGCGTGTCGAAGTCCGCCTCCGGGCTCATCAGCGTGCTGATCCGGTCGGTGATCCGGCGCTTCGTCGGGCGGGGCAGCAGCCGCAGGCACAGGGCGCCGGCGACGGCGGTGAGGCAGAGGCCGTACATCACCACGACCCAGGTGGCGGGCGCCCGGCCCGCGTACAGGCCGTGGACCAGCGCGGCGCACCAGGCCGGATAGGCCAGGGCGTGCAGGGCGCGCCACCGGCCCGCGATCCCGCCCGCCTCCCGGGGGGACCCCAGTGACTGTCCCAGCCGGGTGGCTGTGGGGGAGGGGTGGGCGAACGCGCTGCGCAGGGCGCCGGTCGCGGCCGTGACGACCATGAGCAGTCCGGCCAGTGAGCCGAAGCCGATCAGCCCCGCCGTACCCGTGACACCGAGGCCGAAGGGGATGAGGGCACCGAGCAGCGTCACATGCCCCAGGGCGATCTTCACGGTGCCGTGCAGCAGCAGGAAGCCGAGCGCGGCCACGGCCGTGGCCCGGTGGATGCCCTGACAGACGATCCGCTGGCGGGTGGAGAGGAACAGCCGGTCGGTCGCCAGCAGGCCCCAGGCGACGGCTGCGCTGAGGGACACCAGCGACAGGACGCCGGTGGTGAAATCGAGGGTGGCACGCAGGTCGTCGCTCCCCGCGACGGCGAGCAGAGGGACGAAAACCAGGGCGGTGACAGTCAGGCCGCCCTGTACAGGCCGACTCATTCCGGGGCTCATGCTGGGGGATACGCGGATCTTGCGATGAGGGTTCATAGGGGCGACTCCGAATAGTTCGGCAAAGCGGTCCCGTTGCCGCATGCTAGGACGCCCCATACCAACCAGTACGGGGTTTGCTCGGTTGCCCCGATAGAAGTCGGTACGCCGAGTAACCCCCGCTTCCCGAGCGTTCCCGCCGTCCCGCACGTCGCCCCAGGACTCCGCACGAAGCCCACCGGAAGCCCGCCGAACACACACCGCGTGCCCACAGGAACATCACGCGTCGGCTACTGAGGGCGACGAACGAGCAGGTGGGGGTCGCCTCGCGCAGGCGGTGTCCGCCCACCGGCTGCTCCCCGCTCCCCTCCGGGCCCGTGCGGTACCCTGACGCCATGCGTGCCGTACGCCTTCTGCTCAGCGAGCCGCGCTGAAGAGTCCCGACCGGTGAGAACGCCTGGTCGGAGTCAGCGCGGCGTCCCCTCCTGTGCGAGGGGATTTTTCGTTTCCCGGCAGATGACGATCGATGGAGCTTTGAGGATCATGAGCGAGACGAATTCCGCAGCCGAGACGGCCGCGCCGCACCGCTACACGGCGGCGATGGCCGCCGACATCGAGGCACGCTGGCAGGACTTCTGGGACGCGGAGGGGACGTACGAGGCACCGAACCCCACCGGTGACCTGGCGGGCGACCCGGAACTGGCCGCCAAGCCGAAGAAGTTCATCATGGACATGTTCCCGTACCCCTCGGGTGCGGGGCTGCACGTAGGACACCCGCTGGGCTACATCGCCACCGATGTCTACGCCCGCCACCAGCGGATGACCGGCCACAACGTGCTGCACACCCTGGGCTTCGACGCGTTCGGCCTGCCCGCCGAGCAGTACGCGGTCCAGACGGGCACCCATCCGCGGGCCTCCACCGAGGCCAACATGGAGAACATGAAGGTCCAGCTGCGCCGGCTGGGCCTGGGCCACGACAACCGCCGCTCGTTCGCGACGATCGAGTCCGAGTACTACAAGTGGACGCAGTGGATCTTCCTGCAGATCTTCAACTCCTGGTACGACGCCGAGGCCGACCGGGCGCGTCCGATCACCGAACTGGTGGAGCAGTTCGAGAACGGCACGCGGGCGGCCCCCGACGGCCGTGAGTGGAACGCGCTGAGCGCCGCTGAGCGCGCCGACCTGCTGGGCCGGTACCGCCTGGCGTACGCCTCCGACGCGCCCGTCAACTGGTCGCCGGGGCTGGGCACCGTGCTGGCCAACGAGGAGGTCACCGCCGACGGTCGCTCCGAGCGCGGAAACTTCCCCGTCTTCAAGGCCAAGCTGCGCCAGTGGAACATGCGCATCACCGCCTACGCCGACCGGCTGCTGAACGACCTGGACGGGCTGGACTGGCCCGAGGCCATCAAGCTGCAGCAGCGCAACTGGATCGGCCGCTCCGAGGGCGCCCGGGTCGAGTTCCCGGTCGACACCGCCGGTGCCATCACCGTCTTCACCACTCGCCAGGACACCCTGTTCGGCGCCACCTACATGGTCCTGGCGCCCGAGCACGAGCTGGTCGAACGGATCATCCCGGCCGCCTGGCCCGAGGGCACGCACCCGGTGTGGACCGGCGGGCACGCGAGCCCGGCCGAGGCCGTCACCGCGTACCGCAAGCAGGCCGCCGCCAAGTCCGACGTCGAGCGGCAGGCCGAGGCCAAGGACAAGACCGGCGTCTTCACCGGCGCGTACGCGACCAACCCGGTCAGTGGCGAAATGGTCCCCGTCTTCATCGCGGACTACGTCCTGATGGGCTACGGCACCGGCGCGATCATGGCCGTACCGGCGCACGACGCACGTGACTTCGCCTTCGCGCGCGCCTTCGAGCTGCCGATGCGCTGTGTCGTCCAGCCCTCCGACGACCGCGGGACCGACCCCTCCACGTGGGACGACGCCTTCGCCTCGTACGAAGCGAAGCTGGTCAACTCCGCCAACGACGAGGTCTCGCTGGACGGCCTGGGCGTCGTCGAGGCCAAGGCGAGGATCACCGAGTGGCTGCAGGAGCACGGCGTCGGTGAGGGCACCGTCAACTTCCGGCTGCGCGACTGGCTGTTCAGCCGCCAGCGCTACTGGGGCGAGCCCTTCCCGATCGTGTACGACGAGGAGGGCATCGCCCACCCGCTGCCCGAGTCGATGCTGCCGCTGGAGCTGCCGGAGGTCGAGGACTACTCGCCGCGCACCTTCGACCCGGAGGACGCCGACACCCAGCCCGAGACGCCGCTGTCGCGCAACGCGGACTGGGTCAACGTGACGCTGGACCTGGGCGACGGGGCCGGTCCGCGCAAGTACCGCCGCGAGACCAACACCATGCCCAACTGGGCCGGTTCCTGCTGGTACGAGCTGCGCTACCTGGACCCGACCAACGACCGGCAGCTGGTCGATCCGGCGATCGAGCAGTACTGGATGGGCCCGCGCGACGGGCAGCCCACCGGTGGTGTCGACCTGTACGTCGGCGGCGCCGAGCATGCCGTGCTGCACCTGCTGTACGCGCGCTTCTGGTCGAAGGTGCTGCACGACCTGGGCCACATCTCGTCTGCCGAGCCGTTCCACAAGCTGTACAACCAGGGCATGATCCAGGCCTTCGTCTACCGCGACGCTCGGGGCATCGCCGTCCCCGCCGCCGAGGTGGAGGAGCGCGACGGCGCCTTCTATTACGAGGGCGAAAAGGTCAGCCGCGTCCTGGGCAAGATGGGCAAGTCCCTGAAGAACGCGGTCACGCCGGACGAGATCTGCGCCGAGTACGGCGCGGACACCCTGCGCCTGTACGAGATGGCGATGGGTCCGCTGGACGTGTCGCGTCCCTGGGACACGCGTGCCGTGGTCGGCCAGTACCGCCTGCTGCAGCGGCTGTGGCGCAACGTGGTCGACGAGGAGACCGGCGAGGTCACCGTCGTCGACACGGAGCCCGGCGAGGACACCCTGAGGGCGCTGCACAAGGCCATCGACGGGGTCGGCCAGGACCTGGAGGGGATGCGGTTCAACACCGCCATCGCCAAGATCACCGAGCTGAACAACCACCTGACGAAGGCGGGCGGCCCGCTGTCGCGTTCGGTGGCCGAGCGGCTGGTCCTGCTGGTCGCCCCGCTGGCCCCGCACATCGCGGAGGAGCTGTGGCGCCGCCTGGGCCACACCGACTCCGTCGTCCACCAGGACTTCCCGGTGGCCGACCCGGCGTACGTCGTGGACGAGACCGTCACCTGTGTCGTCCAGATCAAGGGCAAGGTCCGGGCCCGCCTGGAGATCTCGCCCTCCATCACGGACGTGGAGCTGGAGGCGCTGGCCCTGGCGGACGCGGCGGTCGTCGCGGCGCTGGGCGGCGCCGGCATCCGCAAGGTGATCGTGCGGGCGCCGAAGCTGGTGAACATCGTCCCGGCGTGACCGCCTCCGTACGCAGGCTGCGTACGGAGTCAGGGCCATCCCTTACGGGCAGGTTGGGGGTTCCGAAGGAACCCTCGGCCTGCCCGTTCCGTTTACGGTGGAGGGGGCGACCGGTACCGGCAGCCGCATCGAGACACCGAGGGGCACTCATGACAGCCGCGATCACGATCTTGGCGCTGCTCTTCGTCGCGTTCATCGCGCTGGGCGTCTATGCGGCCGTGAAGGCCGTCGGCGCTGCCAAGCGAGGCGTGGACCGCACGATCACCCAGGCCCGTCGCACGGTGGAGGACACCACGCTCCGGGCCAAGAGCTTCGGCCAGACCGGCGTCGCGGGTGAGCTGGCACAACTCCGGCTCGCTCTGCGCACCTCGATGCGCGCCACCCAGGACGCCCTGCACGCCGGGGTCGCGGAGGACTCCTCGCTCGCGGAGTCGGTGGGCCTCTTCCGGCGGCTGAGCGCCCACGGCCTGGAGCTGGACGAGGAGCTGAAGCGGCTGGAGCGCGAGCCGGACCGGGTGACAGTCACCAGCCTGCTGCCGCAGCTGAGGGAGCGCACACAGCGGATCACGCACTCGGCGGACTCGCTGCGCTGGGCGGCCCGGGACCGCGCGCGGCAGTTCGCCGACGACGACCTGGACGCGCTGAACGCGCAGATCGACATCGAGGCCGGGGCCCTGCGGCACTGGACCGTGGAGGAGCGGCCCGGGACCTCGCAGGGGCCGGACGCCGGGGCGACGCGGGGGCGCGACGCCGGGGTGGACTGGCCCGAGCCGGCCGCCGCCGGGGGCGGCAACAGCAGCACGGCGGACGGGTCCTGGGGCGGACCGGCCCGTGAGGAGGCCCCGCAGGCGATCACCGCGCCGGACCCGCACCTGCGGACGAAGTACCCGTGGCAGAAGTCGGCCAGGCCGGAGACGACCAACTGACGGCAGGCCGTCCGGCTTCTCAGCCCGATGGGCTGGTGGCTGATGGTGACCGGACGCGTTCCGAAGTGACCGCGAATGATCGCCAGGGCCGGGGTCGGGCTCCCGCACTCCCCCCTCGGCAGGTAACCTCCGGCTCATGTCCCGCCATGTCGCTATCGTCACTGATTCAACGGCCTACCTGCCGCGCCGGACGATGGAACGGCACGGCATCACCGCGGTGCCGCTGACCGTCGTCCTGGGCGATCAGGCGCTGGAGGAGGGCACGGAGATCTCGGCCCGCTCGCTCGCCCTGGCCCTGCAGAAACGCCACTCCGTGACCACCTCCCGCCCCAGCCCCGAGGTCTTCGCCGAGACCTACCGGGCAGCGGCCGACGGCGGGGCCGACGCGGTGGTCTCCCTGCACCTGTCGGCGGAGTTCTCGGGCACGTACGATGCCGCGCTGCTCGCCGCGAAGGACGCACCGATCCCCGTACGCGTGGTGGACACGGGCATGGTCGCCATGGCCCTGGGCTTCTGCGCCCTCGCCGCGGCCGAGAGCGCGGAGGCGGGCGGCAGTCCGGACGAGGTCGTGGCGGCGGTGGAGAAACGGGCCGCCGGAACATCCGCGTACTTCTACGTCGACACTCTGGACTACCTCCGCAGGGGCGGCCGTATCGGCACGGCCCAGGCGCTGCTGGGGTCCGCGCTTGCGGTGAAGCCGATCCTCCAGCTCGACGGCGGCCGGATCGAGATGCTGGAGAAGGTACGGACGGCGTCCAGGGCCATCGCCCGCCTGGAGGAGATCGTCGCCGAGCGGGCAGGTGAGGCGACGGTGGACATCGCCGTCCACCACCTCGCCGCGCCGGAGCGCGCGGAGCGCCTGGCCGAGCGGCTGCGGGAACGTGTGCCGGGACTGGCCGACCTCCACGTCAGCGAGGTGGGCGCGGTGATCGGGGCACACACGGGGCCGGGGCTGCTCGGCGCGGTGATCTCGCCGCGGTGACGGTGCCGGATCCCTCGGACGAGTGGCCGGGATATCCACAACTGACCGGCTGTCCACAGGAATCGCGGCAGCTCAGCGGGTTGGGGCGGCTGTCCCTAACGTCGTGAGGCATGGCCCTTCGAACTTCTCGGGTTTCGATCCCCGACGCCCCGTCCGCCGCCGCTGATTACTCGTCCGCCGCTGCTCCGCCCGCGGCCTCCCCGTCTCCGGTGCCGTCTCCCCTCCCGTCTCCCCTC
Source organism: Streptomyces sp. NPDC006261 (assembly GCF_040613515.1). Classification (NCBI taxonomy): domain Bacteria; kingdom Bacillati; phylum Actinomycetota; class Actinomycetes; order Kitasatosporales; family Streptomycetaceae; genus Streptomyces; species Streptomyces sp. NPDC006261. The sequence goes on along the minus strand of NZ_JBEXSI010000021.1, from coordinate 108,984 downwards.
CCGTCTCCGATCCCGCCGTCGGCCTCGGCCTCCGGTGGTCCGGCCGCGGGAGTGGCGGCCGCCGCCGAACGTGCTCCGGCGGGCGGGCGCCGGGTGCGGCGCGGTCCCGGCAGCCGTCCGAGCGGCCGGGCGGGGGTCCGTCCCGGTGCCCGCCCTGGCAGGTACGGGTCCGCGCGCGGCCGTGCCGCCCTTGCCGCCGCGGCGGCAAGGCGCCGGGCGGACGCGCTGATGGCGGGTGCGCCGGGTCCGGGTGCGGTTGCTGAGTCGGGCCCGGGGGTGGTTGCTGAGCCGAGCCCGGGGGTGGTTCGCGAGCCGATCCCGAGTAGGTACCCGCTGCCTGACGACCGCGCGGGGGAGGACGCCCAGACCCAGGCGGGCGGGCCCCAGGCGGGCGGGCACACACAGGTTGGGCGCGTGGTGTCGGGGCTCTGGGACCGGGTGCCCTTGTGGGTGCGGATCAGGTGGGGGCTGGCACCGCGGACGCTCGCGGCGCTGGCCCTGGTGCTGGTGGCGGCCGTCGGTCTCGCCGCCTTCCACTTCTGGACCGTCCGTCCGCAAGGGGTGCGTGCGCCTGAGACGGTGGAGGCGGGGGCTGCGACGGTGGCCGAGGATTCGTTACGTGCCGAAGGCGCGGACCCGGTGCCCCGGCCGGTCGCCGGTGCACCGCCTTCCCCTCCTCCCGAACCGGCCGGGCAGATCGTCGTGGATGTCAGCGGCAAGGTGCACCGCCCGGGCGTCCAACGCCTTCCGGCCGGTTCCAGGGTGGAGGACGCGCTCCGGGCGGCGGGCGGGGTGCGCGCCGGGACCGATGTGACGGGGCTCAACCGGGCGCGCGTGCTCATGGACGGCGAGCAGGTCGCGGTGGGGCTGCCCCAGGTCCCGGCCGCCCTCGGCCCGACCGGTGGGGCGGAGGTAGCGCCGGGGGCGTCCGGCCCGGTGGCCCTGCTGAGTCTGAGCACGGCGACCAAGGAGCAGCTCGAAACCCTGCCCGGGGTCGGGCCCGTGCTGGCGCAGCACATCATCGACCACCGCACGGAGAACGGCGGATTCCGGTCCGTCGACGAGCTCCGGCAGGTCAACGGCATCGGTGACCGCAGGTTCGCCAACCTCCGACCACTCGTGCAGCCATGAACGGTCCCGAGGCGGGTGTGGCCGACCGGCACACGACCGCCGCCACGAATGGTGTGCCGGGGACGGCTCGCGCCCGGGAAGAGGGGCCGGCGGATCTGCGGCTCGTCCCGCCGGCGTTGGCGGTCTGGGCGGCCGCCGCTCTCGCGCTGGGGCTGCCGGGACGCTGGGTGGCCGCAGGGACGGCGGTCTGTGCCGTCGTGGCGCTCGCACTCCTGGCGGCCGCGTCCGCCGGGGGCAGACGGACCGCCGCGCCCTCCGGGTCGGGGCGGGCCGCCGCACCTGCTGGGCGTAAGCGAGCCGTCGCGGCGGGAGCCGTGCTGTTCTGCGCGGCGGCGGGCGGGGCCACGGCCGGACTGCACGGCGCCGACGTGTGGCGAGGGCCCGTCCCCGGGCTGGCGCAGGAGCACGCGCGGGTCGACGCCGAGGTGCGGGTGACCTCGGATCCCAGGCCGACCCGCCCCGGCGTGCGGGGCAGTCACAGCACCCCTGCCATGCTTCTGCTCAACGCCGACATCACCGAGGTGACCGCACCCGGCGGCCACCGCACCCGGGTCCGTACGCCGGTCCTCCTCATGGTCTCGACCGGGGACGACCGGGTGAGGTGGCAGGAGTTGCTGCCGTCCACCCGGCTGCGCGTCGGCGGCCGTCTCTCACCGCCCGCCCACGGGGGTGAACGCCTGGCCGCCGTCCTGCGGGTGGAGCCCCAAGGGCCACCTCGGATCACCGGAACCCCGACGGCCGTCCAGCGCGCGGCCGGGGAGCTGCGCTCCGGACTGCGGGAGGCGACGGACGGTCTCGACGCGGACGCGCGGGCGCTGCTGCCGGGGCTGGTGGTCGGAGACACCTCCAGGGTCTCGCCTGAGCTCCATGACGCTTTCAAGGCCACCGACCTGACGCACCTGTTGGCGGTGTCAGGAGCCAATCTGTCGATCCTTCTCTTCCTCCTCATCGGCCCGCCCGGATCGGCGCTGGACAGTGAAAGACGAGGTCTGGCGCCGAAGTTGGGCATCTCCCTGCGGGGGACCGCGCTGATCGGCGGAGTGCTGACGCTCGTGTTCATCATCGTGTGCCGCCCGGAGCCGAGCGTCCTGCGCGCGGCGGCCTGCGGCCTGATCACCCTTCTCGCCATCGGGACCGGCCGCCGCCGGTCCCTGATCCCCGCCCTGGCGGCGGCCGTGCTGCTCCTGGTGCTGTACGACCCCTGGCTGGCCCGGAGTTACGGGTTCCTGCTGTCCGTCCTGGCCACCGGTGCCCTGCTGACGCTCGCGCCGCGGTGGAGCGCCGCGCTCCAGCGGCGAGGGATGCCGGTCCGGTTCGCCGAGGTGCTGGCGGCGGCAGCAGCGGCGCAGGCGGTGTGCGCGCCCGTCGTGGTGGTCCTGGCCTCGCGGGTCAGCCTGGTGGCGATTCCGTGCAACCTGCTGGCGGAGTTCGCGGTGGCGCCCGCGACGGTGCTCGGATTCGCGGCGCTGGCCGTCGCCCCGGTCGCCCCGCCGGTGGCCGAACTGCTGGCGCGGGTCGCGGGCTGGCCGGCCGGCTGGATCGCCTCGGTGGCCCGCACGGGGGCGGGCCTTCCCGGGGCGGAGGCCCCGTGGCCCGGGGGCTGGGCCGGTGCCGCTCTCCTCGCGGTCCTCACGGTCCTGGCCGTGCTGCTGGCCCCTCGGCTGATCCGTCGTCCCTGGCTCTGCCTTGCCGCCGCGCTGCTCCTGGTCCTGGTCGTGCTGCGGCCGGTCCCGCTGACCCGGATCGTGACGGGGTGGCCGCCACCGGGCTGGGCGTTCGCGCTGTGCGACGTCGGGCAGGGCGATGCGATGGTGCTCGCGGCCGGGGAGGGGGCGGGCGTGGTCGTCGACGCCGGACCCGACCCCCGCTCGGTCGACCGCTGCCTGCGCGATCTCGGGGTCACCCGCGTCCCGCTCGTGATCCTCACCCACTTCCACGCCGACCATGTGAGGGGACTGCCCGGCGTGCTGCGGGGCAGGGCGGTGGGCGCGGTCCAGACGACGAGCCTCGACGAGCCGCCGGAGCAGGCTGCGTTCGTGCGGCGTACGGCGGCCGCGGCCCGGGTCGCGACGGTGCGGGCGGCAGCCGGTGAGCGACGCCGGGCGGGGCCGCTCGACTGGCGGGTCCTCTGGCCGCGCGACGGGCCCGGGGGAGCAGGGGCGGTGAAGGGGGCGGGCGGGCCGAACGACTCCAGCGTGACCCTCCACGTACGGGCCGCGGGCGGTCTGACGCTGCTGCTCCTCGGCGACCTCGAACCACCGGCCCAACGGGGGTTGCTGCACAGCCCGGCGGGGCTGCCCCGGGTGGACGTCCTCAAGGTGGCCCACCACGGCTCGGGCTTCCAGGACGCGGGGCTGCTGGAGAGCGCGCGGCCGAGGCTGGCGCTCATCTCCTGCGGTGCGGAGAACCCGTACGGCCACCCGGCACCCCGTACCGTCGACGCGCTCAGGGCCGCCGGGGCGCGGGTCCTGCGTACCGACACGGCCGGGACCATCGCGGTGACGGGCGCGGGGAAGGAGCTGCGGGCGGTGGGCCGTTCAGGACGGGGCAACTGACCGGTCGGCGGTGGCGGGGGAGGGGGCCGGACCAGCCAGGTGCCGGAGAGCATCGGGTCGCGGCCTGCCAGTTCGTTCACCTCCCGCCAGGCCCGGACGGTGTGCGGGGTGATGCGGAGGTACACCCACGTGGAGCGCTTCCGCGGATCCCACCCGAGCTTCGCCCCGTCCGGTCCCTGGGCGCTACGGCTTCTCCAGCCATCCCTCGTACTCCGCGGCGAACTCGTCCAGTGCCGTGGGGTCCAGGCGTCCTGTCGGGTCTTCCACGACCACCAGCCACTGGGCGTCCTCGGCGTCGTCCTCGCCGGCCAGGGCGTCCCGCACGAGCTGGGGTTCCTCGGCGACTCCGAAACGCTCCGCCAGCTCCCCGGCGACCTCCTCCGCGGCGTCGCGGTCGGGCAGCACCAGTACATGTCTCACATCGCTCACCCGGTCATTCTCCGGTACGGGCACCTGTGCCCCGCACCCTGGGGCGGCCGGGCTGTCAGCGGGTCATGGGATGCTGGATCGCGATGGCCACCAGGAAGAATTCCACCGACGATCCGCTCGCCCCCCTCACCGTCGCCGTGGGCCAGGAGGACCTCCTCCTGGACCGTGCGGTGCAGCAGGTGGTGGCGGCGGCCCGCGCTGCCGACGCCGACACGGACGTCCGTGATCTGGCGTCCGATCAGTTGCAGCCCGGCACACTCGCCGAGCTCACCAGCCCCTCGCTCTTCGCCGAGCGCAAGGTCGTGATCGTGCGCAACGCGCAGGACCTCGCGGCCGACACGGTGAAGGACGTCAAGGCCTATCTCGGTTCGCCGGTCGAGGAGATCACGCTCGTCCTGCTGCACGCGGGCGGGGCCAAGGGCAAGGGGCTCCTGGACGCGGCGCGCAAGGCCGGTGCCCGGGAAGTCGCCTGCCCGAAGACCACCAAGCCGGCCGAGCGGCTCTCCTTCGTACGGTCGGAGTTCCGGACCCACGGACGGTCCGCGACGCCGGAGGCGTGCCAGGCGCTGGTCGACTCCATCGGCAGCGATCTGCGGGAGCTGGCCAGTGCGGTGTCCCAGCTGATCGCGGATGTCGAGGGGACGATCGACGAGGCGGTCGTCGGGCGCTACTACACGGGGCGGGCGGAGGCCTCGTCCTTCACCGTCGCCGACCGGGCGGTCGAGGGGCGGGCGGCGGAGGCGCTGGAGGCGCTGCGGTGGTCGCTGTCGACCGGGGTCGCACCCGTCCTGATCACCAGCGCGCTGGCGCAGGGGGTGCGGGCGATCGGGAAGCTGTCCTCCGCGCGGGGCGGGCGGCCGGCCGACCTCGCCCGGGAGCTGGGGATGCCGCCGTGGAAGATCGACCGGGTCCGGCAGCAGATGCGGGGGTGGACGCCGGACGGGGTGGCTCTGGCCCTGCGGGCCGTGGCCGCGGCGGACGCGGGGGTGAAGGGCGGGGGGGACGACCCTGAGTACGCCCTGGAGAAAGCCGTCGTCGCGGTGGCGCGGGCCGCGAGGCCGGGGCGGTAGCCGTTCCCTCCGGGTTCGACGCTGGATGCGGGGCCCCCCGTGTGAGCACCGGTTCCGTCCTCGCACGCCGGACGGGCTGGAAACGCCCGGCGGCCCCGTGCGCCCGGCGGCCCTGTGCGCCCGGCGGCCCCGCACGCACGGAAGCCCCGCACGCACGGAAGCCGCCCATGCACGGCAGCCCCCCACGCCCGGCACGCACGGAAGCCCCGGAGCGCCGATCTGGGGAGATCGGCGCCCGGGGCTTCCGGGTCACACTCTTGGTGCGCCGCACCCGCGTGGCGAACGCAGGTTCGGTGTGCGGCGCGGGGTGCCGGTCAGGGGCGGGAGAGAGGGCCCGTCGAGTCCGTTCCGGCGGTCACATCAGTGAGCTTCGGAAGAAGCTCAGGCCTGCAGGGCGGCAACCTTGGACGCCAGCGCCGACTTCTTGTTGGCGGCGGCGTTCTTGTGGATGACACCCTTCGAGACAGCCTTGTCGAGCTGACGGGAGGCGTCGCGGACGGCCGTGGTGGCCTTCTCGACGTCACCGGCAACGGCGGCCTCGCGGGCCTTGCGGATCGCGGTCTTGAGCGACGACTTGACGGCCTTGTTGCGCAGGCGCGCCTTCTCGTTGGTCTTGTTCCGCTTGATCTGGGACTTGATGTTCGCCACGAATAGAGCCTTTTCAGGTTCGTTGGATCTTCCAGGTGAGCCGCGCCGCTCGTGAGAGCGCACGAGGCACAGCTGTCCACGGTAGCAGTCACCCTCCGACCGGCCCAAACCGGTCGCTGTCCCGCAGGCGTGGGACGATGGAGCCTACGTATCGATCCGACCGACGATCCGACCGACCCGACATCGACCCGAGACACGGCGTTCGGCGTCTCAAGAATCAGGACCCTGCGTGCCCGCGACTCCTTCCAACGTGCCCGAGCCGAGCCGTACCGACCCGGCGCTGATCCGCAATTTCTGCATCATCGCGCATATCGACCACGGCAAGTCGACCCTTGCCGACCGGATGCTTCAGCTGACCGGAGTGGTCGACCAGCGGCAGATGCGTGCTCAGTACCTCGACCGGATGGACATCGAGCGCGAGCGCGGCATCACCATCAAGTCCCAGGCGGTCCGACTGCCGTGGGCGCCCAACACCGGTGAGGACACGGGCACCACCCACATCCTCAACATGATCGACACCCCGGGCCACGTGGACTTCACCTATGAGGTCTCCCGTTCGCTCGCGGCCTGCGAGGGCACGGTCCTGCTGGTCGACGCCGCGCAGGGGATCGAGGCCCAGACGCTGGCCAACCTCTATCTCGCGATGGAGAACGAGCTCACCATCGTCCCGGTGCTCAACAAGATCGATCTGCCCGCCGCGCAGCCGGAGAAGTTCTCCGAGGAGCTGGCCAACCTCATCGGCTGCCAGCCCGAGGACGTGCTCAAGGTCTCCGCCAAGACCGGTGTCGGCGTGGACGCGCTGCTCGACCGGGTCGTCCGCGACGTCCCGCCCCCGATCGGTGTCGCCGACGCCCCCGCCCGCGCGATGATCTTCGACTCGGTCTACGACGCGTACCGCGGCGTCGTGACGTACGTCCGTGTCATCGACGGACAGCTCAACAAGCGCGAGCGCATCCGCATGATGTCGACCGGCGCCACCCACGAGCTGCTGGAGATCGGGGTGTCCTCCCCGGAGATGACCCCGGCCGACGGCATCGGTGTGGGTGAGGTCGGCTACATCATCACCGGTGTGAAGGACGTGCGGCAGTCCAAGGTCGGTGACACGATCACCTCCCTGCACAACGGGGCGACCGAGGCGCTGGGCGGTTACAAGGACCCGAAGCCGATGGTCTTCTCGGGGCTGTATCCGCTGGACGGCTCGGACTACCCGGACCTGCGCGAGGCGCTGGACAAGCTCCAGCTCAACGACGCCGCCCTGGTCTACGAGCCGGAGACCTCCGCCGCGCTCGGCTTCGGCTTCCGCGTCGGCTTCCTCGGCCTGCTCCACCTGGACGTGGTCCGTGAGCGGCTGGAGCGCGAGTTCGGCCTCGACCTGATCGCGACCGCCCCCAACGTGGTCTACCGGGTCGAGATGGAGGACGGCACCGAGCACGTCGTCACCAACCCGAGCGAGTTCCCCGAGGGCAAGATCGACAAGGTGCACGAGCCGGTCGTCCGCGCCACGGTGCTGGCCCCCAGCGAGTTCATCGGCGCGATCATGGAGCTCTGCCAGAACCGGCGCGGCACCCTGCTCGGCATGGACTACCTCTCCGAGGACCGCGTCGAGATCCGCTACACGCTGCCCCTCGCCGAGATCGTCTTCGACTTCTTCGACCAGCTGAAGTCCAAGACCCGCGGTTACGCCTCCCTCGACTACGAGCCCACGGGCGAGCAGTCGGCCCAGCTCGTCAAGGTCGACATCCTGCTCCACGGCGACAAGGTGGACGCGTTCTCCGCTGTCACCCACAAGGACAAGGCGTACGCGTACGGCGTCCGGCTCGTCGCCAAGCTGCAGAAACTCATCCCCCGGCAGAACTTCGAGGTGCCCATCCAGGCAGCCATCGGCGCCCGGGTCATCGCCCGTGAAACGGTCCGCGCCATCCGCAAGGACGTCCTCGCCAAGTGCTACGGCGGTGACATCTCCCGTAAGCGGAAGCTGCTGGAGAAGCAGAAGGAGGGCAAGAAGCGGATGAAGATGGTCGGCAACGTGGAGGTCCCGCAGGACGCCTTCATCTCGGTGCTGTCGACCGACGAGTCCGCCGGGGAGAGCAAGGGCAAGAAGTAGCCCCAGTCCCGCCCCTCCGAGGTGTCCCGCCCGGCCCGTCCGAGGTGTCCCGCCCCGATCCGGGTCGGCGCCGGGCCGACGAGGAGTCCGAAGGGCCCTCACGCCGCAGTAACGTGCGGTGTGAGGGCCCTTTCGTTATGAAAGCGGCGGCCCGTTGCCCCTTACGTGGCGGACGGGTGCGCTCTACTCTGATCACGCATCGATGGTTACTCGCCAGTTAAACAAGCCGAACAAACAGGTTGCGCAGCAGGACAGCAGCAGTAGTCGCAGTATCAAAGAAGCCGGTCGTAGCAATGCCGCAGGCCCGGAGGACGTCGTGAGCGACACACAGACCTTGATCGATAACCGGCCGCCCTCCGTGGCGGTCCTCTTCATCGACCGCGTGGCGGCGACCCCGGACGGGGAGGCATACCGCTACCCGGTGCCGTCGGCCTCGGGCGAGGGTCCCGACGACTGGAAGTCGCTGACCTGGGGCCAGGCAGCCAAGCGGGTCTACGCGATCGCCGCCGGACTGATCGCCCTCGGTGTACAGCCGGAGGAGCGGGTCGCTCTCTCCTCCGCCACCCGGGTCGAGTGGATCCTCATCGACCTCGGCGTGATGTGCGCGGGCGCCGCGACCACCACGGTCTACCCCTCGACGAACGCCGAGGAGTCCGCGTTCATCCTGGGCGACTCCGAGAGCCGCATCCTTATCGCGGAGGACGCAGAGCAGCTGGCCAAGGCCCGCGAGCGCCGCGCCGAACTGCCCGACCTCGCCCATGTCGTGGTCATCGACCCGGCCGGCGTCGAGCCCGCCGAGGGCGACCCCGAGGGCTGGATCATCACCCTCGCCGACCTGGAGGCCCGGGGCGACGAGCTCCTCGCCAAGACCCCGGACGCGGTCACCGAGCGGGTCTCCGCCATCACGGCCGACCAGCTCGCCACCCTCATCTACACCTCCGGCACCACCGGCCGCCCCAAGGGCGTACGGCTGCCGCACGACAACTGGTCGTACATGGCCAAGGCGACCGTCGCGACCGGCCTGATCACAGCCGAGGACGTGCAGTACCTCTGGCTGCCGCTCGCCCACGTCTTCGGCAAGGTCCTCACCTCGGGCCAGATCGAGGTCGGCCACGTCACCGCGATCGACGGCCGCATCGACAAGATCATCGAGAACCTGCCGGTCGTCCAGCCGACCTACATGGCCGCTGTCCCCCGGATCTTCGAGAAGGTCTACAACGGGGTCGCCTCCAAGGCCCGTGCGGGCGGCGGCGCCAAGTACAAGATCTTCCAGTGGGCGGCCGGGGTGGCCCGCGAGTACGCCAAGGTCTCCCAGGACAACTTCCGCCGCACCGGCAAGGCGTCCGTGCCCTTCGCGCTCGGCGCCAAGCACAAGGTCGCCGACGCGCTCGTCTTCTCCAAGATCCGTGACGCCTTCGGCGGCCGGCTGCGCGCCTGCATCTCCGGCTCCGCCGCCCTCGCCCCCGACATCGGCTACTTCTTCGCGGGTGCCGGCGTCCACATCCTGGAGGGCTACGGCCTCACCGAGACCAGCGCCGCCTCCTTCGTCAACCCGGGCGAGGCCTACCGCACCGGCACCGTCGGCAAGCCGCTTCCCGGCACCGAGGTGCGCATCGCGGACGACGGCGAGATCCTGCTGCGCGGCCCCGGCGTCATGCAGGGGTACCACAAGCTGCCCGAGAAGACCGAAGAGGTCCTGGAGTCGGACGGCTGGATCCACACCGGTGACATCGGCGAGCTGTCGGCCGACGGCTACCTGCGCATCACCGACCGCAAGAAGGACCTGATCAAGACGTCGGGCGGCAAGTACGTCGCCCCGGCCGAGGTCGAGGGCCAGTTCAAGGCGGTCTGCCCGTTCGTCTCCAACATCCTGGTGCACGGCGCGGACCGTAACTTCTGCACCGCGCTCATCGCCCTCGACGGCCCCACCATCCTGAACTGGGCCGCTGAGAACGGGCTGGAGGGCAAGGAGTACGCGGACGTGGTCGCCGCGCCGCAGACCGTCGAGCTCATCGACGGGTACGTGCAACGCCTCAACGAGGGGCTGCAGCGCTGGCAGACCATCAAGAAGTTCCGCCTCCTGCCGCGCGACCTGGACGTCGAGCACGGTGAGCTGACCCCGAGCCTCAAGCTGAAGCGGCCGGTCGTCGAGCGGGAGTACCAGGGGCTGATCGACGAGATGTACGCGGGATCGCGCGAGGCGTAGCGCGCGCTGCCCTGATAGACCCTGGCGTTACGCGGGCGGGGAGCCCGGACCCTCATCGGCCCGGGCTCCCCGCCCGCCGCACGTGCCCCGCGCAGTCCCCGCCGGGTGCCCCCCGTGGGCGGCCGCCCGGCTGAGCGGCGGGCCGTGCCCGCACATCGGATCAGGTCGGTGTGCGGATGACCGGGAGGGCCGGGGCAGACGTAGATCCGCAGGCTGTCGGTGCTGCCGGCCTCGACCTGGGCCGGCTGCGAGGGGCATCGGCCGGCGTGGTGGCGGTCGCGTAGGCGGCGTCACGGTCCTCGTACGGCGCCCAGCCGCGTCCCTCTCCGGCACGGAGCGGGAGCGTGGGGATCGCCGCTCTGCCGGGCCCGCGGGCTGTGACCCGGCGCCCTGGTCGGCCGATCGGCCGGTACGTCTCACCGTCGGCCGGCACGTCTCACCGGTCGCCGCGGAAGTGGTCGCGGATCTCGTCACCGCAGTCGTGCGCAACGCCGACGAACCGGTCTCGGGGGAACGCCAGGATGCCGCCATCCCCGCCCTCCTGCTCGGCCTTCTCCCTCAGCAGCTTCTCGATGTGCGCGGTGTACTCGCGGCACTCGGCGCTGACAGGCCTCTCGCGCCGCGGGTCCGGCGCCGAGGTCGCCCTCAGCCCGGCGGTGGCAGCGAGGCCGGCCACGCACAGCGCAGCCCACGCAGCCACCCACGTGCGGCGGCCCGTCCGTATCGGCTTCGGCATTCCGGCATCTTACGAGCGCTGAGCCCACGCCCGACCGCTGTGCACGTCTTGTGTTTCCCGAAGCCCGGCGTTCGAACCCGCTCGATTTTCTGCCCACTTCGGTAACTCCGTGCTTATGGGTGCGTCCGGTCTGTCACTCTGTCGGAGTCATCGGACCCGTAGGAGCCGCACCGTGGCACCCATCCCCTTGCAGCGGGACACCGTGCAGCGTCCCGGCACCGGCCGTGCCGGGACGCCGCACGGCCCGCGCCTGGCCAGCCGCACCAGCCTGCCCGGAATACCGCTCGCCCCGTCCGCCGCCCGCCGGTTCGTGCGGGCGGCGCTCGCGGAGTGGACCGGGCTCGGGGTGCCCGCCGCCGTGGGCTTCAGCGACCGGCTCGCCGACGACGCCGTGACCGTCACCAACGAGCTGGTCACCAACGCCGTCGTGCACGCCGGGACCACGGTCGACCTGGTCCTCCGGCTGGAGGAGGAGGGCGGCGACGAGCCCTCGGCCGCCCTTGTCCTGGAGGTCACCGACCACCACCCGGCCCGCCCGGTGAGCGGCGACGGACCCGGGGCGGATCCCGAACCCGTCGGTACGGTCGCGGGCGACCTCCCCGACCCCGCCGAGTACGGCCGGGGCCTCCAGCTGGTCGCCACCCTCGCCGAGTCCTGGGGCATCACCTACCGCACCGGCCTCAAGACCGTCTGGGCCCGTCTCCCCGTCGACGACTGGAGCGGCCCGCCCGCCCCGCCCGACCAGGACGCCCTCCGGCGCGGCCTGCGCGCCGCCGAGATCCTCGCCCCCGCAGCCCGGCGCACCGAACGCGACGACGCGGTCTGGGACAGCCGGGGCGCCCCCGCCTTCCTCGCCGAGGCGTCCGACCTGCTCGCCGGGCAGCTCGACGAGGACCTGGTGGCCGCCATAGCGGGCCAGCTGCTGGTGCCCCGCCTCGCCGACTGGTGCGCGATCTGGCTGGAGGCCGAGAGCGGGGGACCGGGGGCCGCGCCCCGGCTCGCCCGGGTCTGGCACAGCGACGAGACCGGTACGGAGCCCTTGCGCACCGCCCTGGAGAGCCAGCCCCTCCGCCTCCCGGCCGGCGTCGGCTCGGGCCCCGTCGCCGTCCCCGTGCCCTGGCCGTCCCCCCGAGCAGAGGCGGACGCCCCGCCCCCCGGCCCCGGCGGCCGCGACGGCGCCGCCCTCGCCTTCCGGATCACCGCGGCCGGCCGGGCGCTCGGCACCGTGCTCGTCGGCCGGGAGGGCGTCGCCCAGGTGCCGGAGGCCGTCGCGTCGCTCGTCGAGGACTTCGTACGCCGCCTGGGCCTCGCCGTCGGCGCCGCCCGCGCCTACACCCGGCAGGCCACCATCAGCCGCATCCTCCAGCGCGGCCTGCTCCCCAGCAAGGTCGCGGAGATCCCCGGCGTCACCAGCGCGCTCGTATACGAACCGAGCGACGACGGCGTGGTCGGCGGTGACTTCTACGACATCTTCCCCTGCCCCGGCGACCGCTGGTGCTTCGTCCTCGGCGACGTCCAGGGCTCCGGTCCGGAGGCCGCCGTCGTCACCGGCCTCGCCCGCCCCTGGCTCCGCCTGCTCTCCCGCGAGGGCTTCGGCGTCGGCGAGGTCCTGGACCGGCTCAACCGGCTGCTCCTCGACGACGCCATGGAGGCCGCCGAGGCCGCCGCCCTGATGGTCGCCGCAGCCGGGGGCCAGCAGCTCCACGACGGAGGGCAGTCCCGGTTCCTCTCCCTGCTGTACGGGGAGGTCGTGCCGCTCCCCGGCGGGGGTGTCCGCTGCACGGTGGCCAGCGCGGGCCACCCGCTGCCGCTGCTGCTGCGCCCCGACGGTTCCGTACGCCCGGCGGCCGAGCCGCAGGTGCTGCTGGGGGTCGTCGAGGACGTGGCGTACGAGAGCCAGACCTTCGACCTGGCGCCCGGGGACACCCTGCTCTGCGTCACCGACGGGGTGACCGAGCGGCGGTCGGGGCCGCTGATGTTCGACGACGGGGACGGACTGGCCCGGGTCCTCGCCGGGTGCGCGGGCCTGCCCGCCGAGGCGACGGCCGAGCGGATCAGACGGGCCGTGCACGAGTTCGCCGAGCAGCCGCCGGACGACGACGTGGCCCTGCTCGTTCTCCACGCGGACTGAAACGTTCCCGAGGCGAGCGACAATGGTCGGTATGCCTTCCGTACTGCCCGATGGTGACCCTGTGCCCGACGACGGGGTGCTGCCCCGCCACGCCCTGGAAGGCGCGGCCGCCCGCCCGCTCGGCTTCTACCTGCATGTCCCGTACTGCGCCACCCGCTGCGGCTACTGCGACTTCAACACCTACACCGCCACCGAGCTGCGCGGCTCCGGCGGAGCCCTGGCCTCCCGCGACAACTACGCCGCCCACCTGATCGAGGAGGTCCGCCAGGCCCGCAAGGTCCTCGGCGACGACCCGCGCCCGGTCCGTACGGTCTTCGTCGGCGGCGGCACCCCCACGCTCCTCCCCGCTGCCGATCTCGTGACGATGCTGGCATCGATCAAGGAGGAGTTCGGGCTCGCGGATGACGCGGAGATCACCACCGAGGCGAACCCGGAATCCGTCGACCCGGCCTATCTCTCCGCCCTGCGCGAGGGGGGTTTCAACCGGGTCTCCTTCGGCATGCAGAGCGCCAAGCAGCACGTCCTGAAGATCCTGGACCGCACGCACACCCCCGGCCGCCCCGAGGCCTGCGTCGCCGAGGCCCGGGCGGCGGGCTTCGACCACGTCAACCTCGACCTGATCTACGGCACCCCCGGCGAGTCCGACGACGACTGGCGGACCACCCTGGACGCGGCGATCGGCGCGGGCCCCGACCACATCTCCGCGTACGCGCTCATCGTCGAGGAGGGCACCCAGCTCGCCCGACGCATCCGGCGCGGCGAGATCCCCATGACCGACGACGACGCGCACGCCGACCGCTACCTGATCGCGGACGAGGCCTTCGCCGCCGCCGGATTCGACTGGTACGAGGTCTCCAACTGGGCCACCACCGAGGCCGGCCGCTGCCTCCACAACGAGCTGTACTGGCGCGGCGCCGACTGGTGGGGCGCGGGCCCCGGAGCCCACAGCCACGTCGGCGGGGTCCGCTGGTGGAACGTGAAGCACCCCGGCGCGTACGCCCAGGCGCTCTCCGAGGGCCGCTCACCGGGCGCCGGCCGGGAGATCCTCGCCGAGGAGGACCGCCGGGTGGAGCGCATCCTGCTGGAGCTCCGGCTCCGCGAGGGCTGCCCGCTCTCCCTCCTGAAGCCCGACGGCCTCGCCGCCTCCCGCCGTGCCCTCACCGACGGACTGCTGGAGAGCGGACCCTACGGGGAGGGCCGCGCGGTCCTCACCCTGCGCGGGCGGCTCCTGGCCGACGCGGTGGTGCGGGACCTGGTGGACTGAGACCGCGGGCCCGCCTCACCCGTCACGTCACTCGGGGAGCGTCACGAAGTCGATCAACTCCTCGACCCTCCCCAGCAGCTGCGGTTCCAGGTCCTTGTAGCTGCGGACCTTGGACAGGATGTGCTGCCAGGCCGCCCCGGTGTTCTCCGGCCACCCGAGCGCCCGGCACACCCCGGTCTTCCAGTCCTGGCCGCGCGGCACCACCGGCCACGCCTCGATCCCCACCGACGACGGCTTCACCGCCTCCCACACGTCGATGTACGGGTGGCCCGCCACCAGCACATGCGGGTCCGAGACCTGCGCCGCGATCCGGGACTCCTTGGAGCCGGTCACCAGGTGGTCCACCAGCACGCCGAGCCGGGCGTCCGGCCCCGGGGAGAACTCGCCCACGATGGCCGGGAGGTCGTCGATGCCCTCCAGGTACTCCACCACCACGCCCTCGACGCGCAGGTCGTCGCCCCACACCCGCTCCACCAGTTCCGCGTCGTGCCGGCCCTCCACATAGATCCGCCCCGCTCGTGCCACCCTGGCCCGCGCGCCGGGCACCGCCACCGAACCGGAGGCCGTACGCGAGGGGCGCACGGGACCGCCGGGCCCCGGGCGCACCAGCGTGACCACCTCGCCCTCCAGCAGGAAGGCGCGCGGCTCCATCGGGAAGACCCGGTGCTTGCCGAAGCGGTCCTCCAGGGTCACCGTGGGCCCCTGCGCCGTCTTCTCGCAGCGGATCACCGCCCCGCAGAAACCGGTGGCGACCTCCTCCACGACCAGATCGGGTTCGGCGGGGACCTCGGGCACGGGGGCGGACCTCTTCCACGGCGGGGTCAGGTCCGGCTGATAGCTGCGCATGCGCCGACGATAATCCTCACCCCGCTCCGAAGATCGTCACTCCGCCCGAGAGGCCGATAGCCGCCACTCCCGATCGAGAGCCCGAGAGCCCGATAGCCCGAGACCCCGAGACCCCGAGAACCGTCACCCCACCCCGAACCGCTCCGCCAGCGCCGCCCGCTGCGCCCGGACGAACGCCGCGTCCACCGCCGCCCCGTGCCCCGGTACGTACACCGCGCCCTCGCCGCCCAGCTCAAGGAGCCGGTCCAGGGCGGCCGGCCAGCGCGAGGTGATCGCGTCCCGGCCCGCCTGCGGTTCGCCCGACTCCTCCACCAGGTCCCCGCAGAGCACCACCGCAGGCTCCCCGTCCGTACCCGGGACCAGCACCGCGAGGTCGTGGCCGCTGTGGCCCGGGCCCACGTCGGCCAGCAGCACCTGACGGCCGCCGCCCAGGTCGAGCGTCCGCTCACCGGTCACCTCGTGGTGCGGCACCACCAGCGTGTCCACCGACCGGTGTGCCTCCTCCTCCGGGAGGCCGTGGTGCACGGCCGAGGCGCCCAGCTCGTCCGCCGAGCGCTGCAGCAGCGCGGTGATGCCCACCGCTCCGTACACCTGCGCCCCGGCGAACGCCGCCGTCCCCAGCACATGATCGAAGTGCGGGTGGCTCAGTGCGATATGCGTCACCCTCCGGCCGAGCAGCGCCTCGGCCTGCCTCCGCAGCTCGACGCCCTCGCGGAGGGTCGAGCCGGTGTCGTACAGCAGCACACCGTCGGCCCCGGCGACCAGCGCGGCCGTGGCATCCCAGCCCGGCAGCCGCCGCCGCCCGATACCGTGGCCCAACCGCTCCCAGCCGAAGTCTTCCCAAGAGACGTGCATGGGGCGACGCTATCGGCAACGTCCCGCACCGCTCGGCGGCGGCGTGGCCGGTCGCCCTTGCCCCCGCCCCACCTCACCCCCTTACACTGACCGGTGGGTAGCTGGCACTCGTACGCTCCGAGTGCCAGACGGATACCGGAGTGAAGACACCGGGGAACGACAGCTGGAGGTGTGCGCCATGCTCAGCGAACGCAGACTCGAAGTGCTGCGCGCCATCGTCCAGGACTACGTCGGCACCGAGGAGCCCGTCGGCTCCAAGGCGCTCACGGAGCGGCACCGGCTGGGGGTCTCCCCGGCCACCGTCCGCAACGACATGGCGGTGCTGGAGGACGAGGGATTCATCGCGCAGCCGCACACGAGCGCAGGGCGCATCCCCACCGACAAGGGGTACCGCCTCTTCGTCGACAAGCTCGCCGGCGTCAAGCCGCTCTCCTCGCCCGAGCGCCGGGCCATCCAGAACTTCCTCGACGGCGCGGTCGACCTCGACGACGTGGTCGGCCGGACCGTACGGCTGCTCGCGCAGCTGACCCGGCAGGTCGCGGTCGTGCAGTACCCCTCGCTCACCCGCTCGACGGTGCGGCACGTGGAACTGCTATCGCTCGCCCCCGCCCGGCTGATGCTCGTCCTGATCACGGACACCGGCCGGGTCGAACAGCGTATGATCGACTGCCCCGCGCCCTTCGGCGAGGCAACGCTCGCGGATCTGCGGGCCCGGCTCAACAGCCGGGTCGTCGGACGCCGCTTCGCGGATGTCCCCCGGCTGGTGCGGGAGCTGCCGGAATCCTTCGACAGCGAGGACCGCGGAACGGTTTCCACGGTCCTTTCCACCCTCCTCGAAACCCTGGTCGAGGAGACTGAGGAGCGGCTGATGATCGGCGGCACCTCCAACCTCACCCGCTTCGGGCACGACTTCCCTGTGATGATCCGGCCGGTGCTGGAAGCACTGGAGGAGCAGGTCGTCCTGCTGAAGCTGCTCGGTGAGGCCACGGACTCAGCCATGACCGTACGGATCGGGCACGAGAACGCCCACGAGGGCCTCACGTCCACGTCCGTCGTCGCGGTCGGCTACGGTTCGGGCGACGAGGCAGTCGCCAAACTCGGCGTGGTCGGACCGACCCGCATGGACTACCCCGGAACGATGGGAGCGGTACGCGCAGTGGCACGTTACGTCGGACAGATCCTGGCGGAGTCGTAAGTGGCCACGGACTACTACGCCGTACTCGGCGTGCGCCGCGACGCATCTCAGGACGAGATCAAGAAGGCATTCCGTCGGCTCGCACGCGAGCTGCACCCGGATGTCAACCCCGATCCGAAGACCCAGGAGCGGTTCAAGGAGATCAACGCCGCTTACGAGGTGCTCTCGGACCCGCAGAAGAAGCAGGTCTACGACCTCGGCGGCGACCCGCTCTCCGCCAACGGCGGGGGCGGCGGTGCGGGCGGTTTCGGAGCCGGTGGCTTCGGCAACTTCTCGGACATCATGGACGCGTTCTTCGGAACGGCCTCGCAGCGCGGGCCACGCTCGCGCACCCGCCGGGGCCAGGACGCCATGATCCGGCTGGAGATCGACCTCTCCGAGGCGGCCTTCGGCACCACCAAGGACATCCAGGTCGACACGGCGGTCGTCTGCAACACCTGCAGCGGCGAGGGCGCGGCCCCCGGCACCTCCGCCCAGACCTGCGACATGTGCCGCGGCCGCGGAGAGGTCTCGCAGGTCACCCGGTCCTTCCTGGGCCAGGTCATGACCTCGCGGCCCTGCCCGCAGTGCCAGGGCTTCGGTACGGTCGTGCCCACCCCGTGCCCGGAGTGTGCCGGCGACGGCCGTATCCGCTCGCGCCGCACGCTCACCGTCAAGATCCCCGCGGGCGTCGACAACGGCACCCGCATCCAGCTCGCCGGTGAGGGCGAGGTCGGCCCCGGCGGCGGCCCGCCCGGCGACCTGTACGTCGAGATCCACGAGCTGCCGCACTCCGTCTTCCAGCGGCGCGGCGACGATCTCCACTGCACGGTCACGATCCCGATGACCGCGGCCGCCCTCGGCACCAAGTGTCCGCTGGAGACCCTGGACGGCGTCGAGGAGATCGACATCCGGCCCGGCACCCAGTCCGGCCAGTCCGTACCGCTGCACGGGCGGGGCATCACCCACCTGCGCGGCGGCGGCCGGGGCGACCTGATCGTGCACGTCGAGGTGACGACCCCGTCCAAGCTCGACGCGGAACAGGAGAGGCTGCTGCGGGAGTTCTCCAAGCTGCGCGGCGAGGAGCGGCCCCTGGGTCAGTTCCAGCCAGGTCAGCAGGGGCTCTTCTCCCGGCTGAAGGACGCCTTCAACGGCCGCTGAAGTGTTTTCCGCCTTTCACCGCACCGCCCACCGGTTACCGACCGGTGGGCGGTGCGGCGTTCGGCGGGAGAACCGGTCACGTCACTCGCTGGCTGATTCGGCCCTGTGCGGAGGACATGGCACGATGCGGTCATGTCCTCCGCGTTGACCGATCTCTGCCGGTATCCGATCGTGCAGGCCCCCATGGCGGGCGGCGCTTCCGGACCCCAGCTCGCCGCGGCCGTCGCCGACGCGGGCGGGCTCGGGTTCCTCGCCGCCGGGTACAAGACGGCGGACGGCGTGTACAACGAGATCAAACAGCTGCGCCGGCTCACCGGCGGCCCGTTCGGCGTCAACCTCTTCATGCCGCAGCCCGCGCTCGCCGACCCCAGCGCCGTCGAGGTCTACCGCCACCAGCTGGCCGGTGAGGCCGCCTGGTACGAGACCCCGCTCGGCGATCCCGACAGCAGCGGCGACGACGGTTACGAGGCAAAGGTCGCCATCCTGCTGGAGGACCCCGTCCCGGCGGTCTCCTTCACCTTCGGCTGCCCCACCCGCGACACGCTGGACGCCTTCGCCAAGGCGGGGACGTACACCATCGTGACGGTCACCTCCGCCGAGGAGGCCCAGACGGCCCAGTGGGCGGGCGCCGACGCCGTCTGCGTCCAGGGCGTCGAGGCGGGCGGCCACCAGTCCACCCACCGTGACGACCCGCAGGCCGACCACACCGGCACCGGGCTGCTCACCCTGGTCACCCAGGTCCGCGAGACGGTGCAGATCCCGGTCATCGCCGCGGGCGGCCTGATGCGCGGCTCGCAGATCGCCGCCGTCCTCGCCGCCGGCGCCGACGCCGCCCAGCTCGGCACCGCCTTCCTGGTCTGCCCCGAGTCCGGCGCCCACCTGCTCCACAAGCAGGCCCTGACCAACCCGCTCTTCGTCCGCACCGAGCTGACCCGCGCCTTCTCCGGCCGGCCCGCGCGCGGCCTGGTCAACCGGTTCGTCCGCGAACACGGCCCGTACGCCCCCGCCGCCTACCCCCAGGTCCACTACCTGACCACCGGGCTGCGCCAGGCCGCTGCGAAGGCCGGGGATGCCCAGGGCATGGCCCTGTGGGCGGGGCAGGGCCACCGCATGGCCCGCGAACTGCCCGTCGGCGAGCTGATCGAACTGCTCGCCGCCGAACTGGAGGCCGCCCGGGCGGCCCTGAGTATGAGGAGCCCCCGGTGACGGCACCGGTCTTCGTCGTCGAGCGGATGCCCACCGGGCCGGAGTTCGTCCTGGACGGCCCCGAGGGACGGCACGCCGTCTCCGTGAAGCGGCTCAACCCCGGCGAGGAGCTCGTCCTCACCGACGGCCTCGGCCACTGGGCGGACGGCACCGTCCGGGCCACCGAGGGCAAGGACCGCCTCATGGTCACGATCGACGCGCCCGTCCAGGAGGAGCCGGAGCCCGCGCCCCGGATCACCGTCGTCCAGGCGCTCCCGAAGGGCGACCGGGGCGAACTGGCCGTCGAGACCATGACCGAGACCGGCGTCGACGCGATCGTGCCCTGGCAGGCCGCCCGCTGCATCACCCAGTGGAAGGGCGAGCGGGGAGCCAAGGCACTGACGAAATGGCGCGGTACGGCACGGGAGGCGGGCAAGCAGTCCCGTCGGGTGCGCTTCCCCGAGGTGACGGAGGCCATGACGACCAAGCAGGTCGCCGCCCTGCTGGCCGGAGCCGACCTCGCCGGGGTCCTGCACGAGGACCGCGACCACGACAGCACCCCCCTCGCCACCGCCGAACTCCCCGCAGCCGGCACGATCGTGCTCGTCGTCGGCCCCGAGGGCGGCGTCTCCCCGCAGGAACTGGCCGCCTTCGCCGACGCGGGCGCCCGCCCCTACCGGCTGGGCCGCACCGTGCTGCGTACGTCCACGGCGGGGACGGCCGCGACCGCGCTGCTGCTGGCACGCACCGGGCGCTGGGGGTGACCTCGAGCCGGACGGCCCCCGTCCGCGCGGGCTCCGGCGATAGCATGCCGGTGTAACTGATCACCAGCGAACGAGGAGGCCCGGCACCATGGCGGGAGAGCCGCAGACCGACTGCCTGTTCTGCAAGATCGTCTCGGGAGACATCCCGGCGACCATCGTCCGCGAGAGCGACACGACCGTCGCCTTCCGCGACATCAACCCGCAGGCCCCGACCCACGTCCTGGTCATCCCCAAGGCCCACTACCCGGACGCCGCCTCGCTGGCCGCCGCCGAACCGCAGATCGCCGCCGACGTGCTGTGCGAGGCCGGAGCGGTCGCCGCCGACGAGAAGGTGGACGGCACCGGCTACCGGATCATCCTCAACACCGGCTCCGGCGCCGGCCAGACCGTCTTCCACGCGCACGCCCACGTCCTGGGAGGCCGCGGCCTCCAGTGGCCGCCCGGATAGCCCTTCCCGTACAGCAGCACAGCAGGAGCGTTTCCCCATGTCCGTACGCGAGCTGGTGGTGCTCGGCACCGCCAGCCAGGTCCCCACCCGGCACCGCAACCACAACGGCTATCTGCTGCGCTGGGACGGCGAAGGCATCCTCTTCGATCCCGGCGAGGGCACCCAGCGCCAGATGCTGCGGGCCGGGGTCGCCGCACACGACATCGACCGCCTCTGCGTCACCCACTTCCACGGCGACCACTCCCTCGGGCTCGCCGGGGTCATCCAGCGCATCAACCTGGACCAGGTGCCGCACCCCGTCACCGCCCACTACCCGGCGAGCGGGCAGCACTTCTTCGACCGGCTGCGGTACGCCACCGCCTACCGCGAGACCGTCCAGCTGACCGAATCCCCGGTCGCCGGAACCGGCGGGGTCCTCGCCACCACGGCCTCGTACACCCTGGACAGCCACCGGCTCTCGCACCCCGTCGAGTCCTACGGCTACCGCCTCACCGAGCCCGACACCCGCCGCATGCTGCCCGCCCTCCTCAAGGAGCACGGCATCAGCGGCCCGGATGTCGGCCGCCTCCAGCGCGAGGGCGTCCTCGGCGGCGTCACCCTGGAGCAGGTATCCGAGCACCGGCGGGGACAGCGCTTCGCGTTCGTCATGGACACCCGGCTCTGCGACGGCGTCCACGCGCTCGCCGAGGGCTGCGACATGCTCGTCATCGAGTCGACCTTCCTCGACGAGGACGAGAAGCTCGCCACCGACCACGGCCACCTCACCGCCGGACAGGCTGCCCGGGTGGCGAAGGAGTCAGGCGTACGCCACCTCGTGCTGACCCACTTCTCGCAGCGCTACAGCGACTCCGAACTCTTCGAGTCCCAGGCCCGCGCGGCCGGGTTCGACGGCGAACTCACCGTCGCGCAGGACCTGATCCGGGTCCCGCTGCCTCCCCGTCACCATCACTGAACCCGCCAGCACCACCGTTTGCGAGACACCGTGCACCTCCCCAAGGCAGAACTCCACCTCCACATCGAAGGCACCCTCGAACCCGAGCTCGCCTTCGCCCTCGCCGAACGCAACGGGGTGACCCTGCCGTACGCCACCACCGAAGAGCTGCGCAGGGCCTACCGGTTCGAGGACCTCCAGTCCTTCCTGGACCTCTACTACGCGCTGATGGCCGTGCTGCGGACGGAGGAGGACTTCACTGAACTCGCCGACGCCTACCTCGCCCGCGCCGCCGCCCAGGGCGTCCGGCACGCCGAGATCTTCTTCGACCCGCAGGCCCACACCGCCCGCGGTGTCCCGATCGGCACGGTCATCGAGGGACTGAGCCGGGCGCTGGAGCGCAGCGAGGAGACCCACGGCATCTCCACCCAGCTCATCCTGTGTTTTCTGCGCGACCTCTCCGCCGAAGCCGCCCTCGGCACCCTTGACGCGGCCCGCCCCTACCTCCACCGGATCAGCGCCGTCGGCCTGGACTCCGCCGAGGTCGGCCACCCGCCCGCCAAGTTCCGAGCGGTGTACGAGGCGGCCACGGCGCTCGGGCTGCGCAAGGTGGCCCACGCGGGGGAGGAGGGGCCGCCGGAGTACATCAGGGAGGCCCTGGACGTCCTCGGCGTCGAGCGCGTCGACCACGGGCTGCGCTGTATGGAGGACCCGGAGCTGGTGGCGCGGCTGGTCGCGGACCGGGTACCGCTGACACTGTGCCCGCTCTCCAACGTGACGCTGCGCACGGTCGACACGCTGAAGGACCACCCGCTGCCGCAGATGATGGCAGCGGGGCTCCTCTGCACGGTCAACTCCGACGACCCCGCCTACTTCGGCGGGTACGCCGGGGACAACTTCGACGCCGTACGGGACGCACTCGCTTTGGATCCGGAGCAGCTGCGCACCCTGGCCCGCAACTCCTTCGAGGCGGCCTTCCTCGACCACGACGAGGAGCGCAGGGCGCGCTACCTGTCCGAGGTCGAGGCGTACGCGTTCGACTGACCGGTCCCGCCGTCCGGACCGGCCGTCCGGATCGCGCTGCGCACCAGCCGCCTGCGCCGTACGCGGAGTTCGGTGACAGCCTGCTCCGGTGAGCCGAGCTTCGGCACGGCACCGGAGAGGCTGCCGGTGGTGGCGGCCAGAAGGGCGGCCGGGGCGCCGCCGCGGCGGCGGACCGAGCCGGGCACCAGCGGCCGGCCACCGGTGTGCAAAGCCACAGCGGTCACCGGCGCGGCGACCAGCAGTGTGGCCGCGCCCAGGATCAGCCCCATCGTCGGATATCCGGCCTCCTCGGAGAGCACGCTCCCCAGCAGCGGTCCGCACGCCACGCCCACGGAGGAGGCCGAGCCCGCCAGGACCGCCCAGCGACCGCGTACGTCGAGTGAGGCGGCCAGGCCGATCAGGTAGGAGAGGACCACCGGGTAGACGGTGTTCCACAGGATCTCGCCGGTCGCGAACGAGCCCAGGCCGCGGGCCGAGGAGCTGACCACGATGCTCCCCGCGATCACCACGGTTCCCAGCCCGATCGGCACCGCCCGGCCCACCCGCGCGCCGAGCACCCCGGCGCCCACGACGCCCAGCAGACCCGCGCCGAGGGCGGCGGCGAACACCGCGCCGACGGTCACCTCGGTCAGCCCCGCCTGGACCACGCCGATGCGGCTGCTGACGCCCCACAGCGCGTTCTGCGCCATGGACCAGACGAGCATGCCGCCCGCCAGGACGAGACCGGAGCGGCGGTGCTGCAGGCGGCCGACGATCCGGGAGGCGGACTCCTCGGGGGCCGTCGGGCCGTCCAGCCGGGTGGTCGCGGGCCAGACGAGCAGGGCGACCAGGGCGATCGCGGCGAACGGGAGGCGGTGGCCGCCGCCGAGGTGGGGGATCGTCAGGTAGAGGGCGCCCGCGGTCGCCGACACCGTGAGCAGCCCGAGCGAGGACGTCCGGTGCGGGTCGCGCTGCGCGGCGATCCCGGCCGCCGCGACCGCCGTCGCCGCCCCCGAGCCGAAGCCGCCGACCACCACGGAGAGCACCACCAGCGGCACGGACCCGGCCAGCGCCGCGCAGCCGTACCCCACGGCGGCCAGCACCAGACCGACCCGGGCCGGGGTACGGGACCCGTGCCGCTCGACCCGGCCCGCCAGGGCGAACCCGGCACTCGCCGAGCTCAGCAGCAGGGCACTGCCGACCAGGCCCGCCTGCGCGGGAGCCAGCCCGAGGTGGACGCTGAGGCGGCCGACGATGGTGGGGAGCAGATAGGAGGCGAGGTAGCCGGCGGTGAAGACGGCGACCAGGGGCCACGCGGCGCGGCGCGAGGACATGGGCGTTCCTGAAGACATGCCTGAGCAGGCAGGGGGGAGGGGGAGGCAACGCGGGGCGCGCCCGAGAAGGGCAGCGCGAAGCAAGCAGGGGACTGCGAAAATACGGGGAGGTACGGCGAGATACGCGGGATACGGCGAGATACGGGGAAGTGCGGCTCTCGTCGGACAACGTCCCCGAAGGTGCTCGCGGGGCAATTTGTATCAAGCGCTCCCGGTCGCCCGGAAGTCGCCCCGCCGTGATCTGGGTCACTTATGCGTTTATGCGCTCAGAAGTGGGGTATCAGCGCATCTTTGTGCAGGTCAGGACGGGCACGTCGGCCCTGTCCTCATCGGCGGGGAGGCCCCGCCCCTGGCCCTGTATCGGGCAGACTGGCCGGATCTCACACTGTCCAGATCTGCCGCACGGCCGGGGGAGCACACGGTGAGCACCGACACTGCAGGGATCGACCCGCTGCTGGCGCTGCGCGCCCCGCAGGACCCCGCCTGCGACGTCTTCCTGACGGGCACGGTCTTCCTCGACATCATCTTCACCGGCCTCGACAGCGCCCCCGTGCGCGGCACCGAGTCCTGGGCCCGCGGCATGGGCTCCAGCCCCGGCGGCGTCGCCAACATGGCCACCGCGCTCGCCCGGCTCGGCCTGCACACCTCCCTCGCCGCCGCCTTCGGCGACGACCACTACGGCGAGTACTGCTGGGACGCCCTCGAACAGGGCGAGGGCATCGACCTGTCGATGTCGCACACCGTCCCCGGCTGGCACTCCCCGGTCACGGTCTCCATGGCGTACGAGGGCGAGCGCACGATGGTCTCCCACGGTCACGAGGCGCCGGCGCCCGCGACCTCCGCCGTCCCGGGCCGGACAGGCGGCCCCACCACCGTCCCGAACCCCGCCTTCCCCCAGTGCCCCCCGCGCGCCCGCGCCGCGATCGCCTCGCTCGTCCCCGGCCGCAGTGAACCCTGGGTGGCCACGGCTGCCCGGCACGGCGCGCTGATCTTCGCCGACGTCGGCTGGGACGAGACCGGCCGCTGGGACCTGGACGCGCTGCCCGACCTGGCGCACTGCGAGGCGTTCCTGCCCAACGCCGAGGAGGCGATGCGCTACACCCGCACCGACTGTCCGCGCGCCGCCGCCCACGCGCTGGCCGAACGCGTCCCGCTCGCCGTGGTCACCCTGGGCGCCGAGGGCGCGTACGCCGTCGAAGCCCGCACCGGCGCCGCCGCCCAGGTGCCCGCCATCGAGGTGGAGGCGCTCGACCCGACCGGCGCCGGGGACGTCTTCGTGGCCGGGTTCGTCACCGGCACCCTCGCCGACTGGCCGCTCGCCGACCGCCTCGCCTTCGCCGGGCTGACCGCCGCCCTCTCGGTCCAGGAGTTCGGCGGCTCGCTCTCCGCACCCGGCTGGGCCGAGATCGCCGCCTGGTGGCAGCGGATCCGCACCTGCGAGAGCCAGGACCCCACCGCCCTGCGGCGGTACGCGTTCCTGGAGGAGCTGCTCCCCACCACGGCCCGTACCTGGCCGCTGCGGCGCGCGGTACCCACGATCGGCTTCCGGCAGTGAGCGCGACGCGTCGCACACACGGCCGGTAAAACCCCTCGGTGTTGTCCCTGCCAGGTCGTAGGCTGGGTAATCCAGAGGTTGTCGAGCAGCGAGAACCCTGCAACGGGAGGTATGCGCAGGCCCGAGGGCCGGCCCATGACTCAGACACCCACACAGCCGCAGGCGCGTGCCCAGATCCGGATCCCGGCCGCACACCCCATGGTGATGCTCCTCGGATCGGGTGACTCGCTGTTGCGCGTGATCGAAGAGGCCTTCCCGGCGGCCGACATCCATGTCCGGGGCAACGAGATCAGTGCCACGGGCGGGGCGGCCGACGTCGCCCTCATCCAGCGCCTGTTCGACGAGATGATGCTCGTGCTCCGCACCGGAGCGCCGATGACGGAGGACGCAGTGGAACGGTCGATCGCCATGCTCAGGGCGGCCGGCACCGGCGAGGGAGACCCCCAGGGCGAGACACCCGCCGAGGTGCTCACCCAGAACATCCTCTCCAACCGCGGCCGCACCATCCGCCCCAAGACGCTCAACCAGAAGCGGTACGTCGACGCGATCGACGATCACACGATCGTCTTCGGGATCGGCCCGGCGGGCACCGGCAAGACCTATCTGGCCATGGCCAAGGCGGTCCAGGCGCTCCAGGCCAAGCAGGTCAGCCGCATCATCCTGACCCGCCCCGCCGTCGAGGCGGGGGAGCGGCTCGGCTTCCTGCCGGGCACGCTCTTCGACAAGATCGACCCGTATCTGCGCCCGCTCTACGACGCCCTGCACGACATGCTGGACCCCGACTCGATCCCGCGCCTCATGGCGGCGGGCACGATCGAGGTGGCGCCGCTGGCGTACATGCGCGGCCGGGCGCAACCGGTCTTCACCAACGTGCTGACGCCCGACGGCTGGCGGCCCATCGGCAGCCTCGAGGTGGGTGACCTCGTCATCGGCTCCAACGGCGAGCCGACCCCGGTCCTCGGCGTCTACCCCCAGGGCGAGAAGGACATCTACCGCGTCAGCGCCCAGGACGGTTCCTGGACGCTGTGCTGCGGCGAGCACCTGTGGACGGTCCGGACGGCGTCCGACCGTGGCCGGGACAAGCCCTGGCGGGTCCTGGAGACCAAGGAGATGATCGGCAACCTCCGAGCGGCGCATGCGCGCCGTTACGAGCTGCCGATGCTGACCGCGCCCGTCAGCTTCCCCGAGCGCGAGGTCCCGATGGACCCGTACGCACTGGGTCTGCTGCTGGGTGACGGCTGCCTAACCGGTTCCACCGCCCCGTCGTTCGCCACTGCGGACCGGGAGCTTGCCGAGGCCCTGAGAGGAGCACTCACCGGCGTCACGCTGCGCCACGAGGCCGGGCCGGACCATGTGCTGAACCGGACCAAGGCGCCGGGCGATGTGATGACACCGGAGAACCCTGTCACCGCGATCCTGCGCCAGCTGGACCTTCTCGGGAGCCGGTCCCACGCGAAGTTCGTTCCGGACGCCTATCTGCACAACTCCGCCGAGGTCCGCCTCGGCGTGCTCCAAGGCCTCCTCGACGCCGACGGCGGTCCGGTCACGCAGTCGGACCGCACCTGCCGTATCCAGTACTCGACCGCCTCGATCGTCCTCCGCGACGACGTGATCGCACTGGTGCGGTCGCTCGGTGGAGTCGCCTGCACGCGCCGCCGGCCGGCGGCGGGCCGGGTGCCCGGACCTGCCAAGGGGCGGCCGGTCCGCCACCGCCACGACGCCCACATCGTCGACATCCGCCTCCCCGAGGGCATCGAGCCCTTCCGGCTCGCCCGCAAGGCTGAGAAGTACCGGGCGGCCGGCGGCGGAGGCCGCCCGATGCGATTCATCGACAGCATCGAACCGGCCGGGCGTGAAGAGGCCGTCTGCATCCAGGTGGCGGCGGAGGACTCGCTGTACGTCACTCAGGACTACCTGCTGACGCACAACACGCTCAATGACGCGTTCATCATCCTCGACGAGGCGCAGAACACCAGCGCCGAGCAGATGAAGATGTTCCTCACCCGCCTCGGCTTCGACTCCAAGATCGTCATCACCGGTGACGTCACCCAGGTCGACCTGCCGAGCGGGACCAGGAGCGGGCTGCGCCAGGTCCAGGACATCCTGGAGGGCCTGGACGACGTGCACTTCTCGCGCCTCACCTCCCAGGATGTCGTCCGGCACAAGCTCGTCGGCCGTATCGTCGACGCGTACGAGAAGTACGACAGCCGAAACGGTCAGCAGGACGGTCAGGCGGAAGGCCGTGAAGACGGCCGACGCGACCGCCGTAAAGGGAAGTAGCCGCAGCGCACCATGTCGATCGACGTCAACAACGAGTCCGGAACCGAGGTCGACGAGCAGGCGATCCTCGACATCGCCCGCTACGCACTGGCCCGGATGCGGATCCACCCGCTGTCCGAGCTCTCGGTGATCGTGGTGGACACCGACGCCATGGAGCAGCTGCACATCCAGTGGATGGACCTCCCCGGCCCGACCGATGTCATGTCCTTCCCGATGGACGAGCTCCGTCCGCCGGCCAAGGACGAGGAGGAGCCCCCGCAGGGGCTCCTCGGTGACATCGTGCTCTGCCCGGAGGTCGCGAAGAGGCAGGGCGAAGAGGCACCGACGCAGCACTCCATGGACGAGGAGCTCCAGCTCCTGACCGTCCACGGAGTGCTGCATCTGCTGGGGTACGACCACGAGGTGCCCGAGGAGAAGGCCGAGATGTTCGGCCTCCAGGCCGCCATCGTGGACGGCTGGCGCGGTGAGCACGGGCTCACCGGCGCGTCTCCGGCCCCCACCGTCTCGTGATCGCCCCTCTGATCACCGGAGCAGTCCTGCTGGTCGTCATCGGCTGGCTGGCCGCCTGCGCCGAGGCGGGCATCGCCCGTACGTCGAGTTTCCGGGCGGACGAGGCGGTACGGGCCGGGCGGCGCGGCAGCGCGAAGCTGGCGCAGGTCGCCGCCGACCCGGTGCGCTATCTCAACGTCGCCCTGCTGGTGCGGGTCGGCTGCGAGATGTCGGCCGGGGTGCTCGTCACCTACGTCTGCCTGCAGAAGTTCCCGGAGACCTGGGAGGCGCTCGCCTTCGCGATGGGCGTGATGGTCCTCGTCAGCTATGTCGCCATCGGGGTCTCCCCGCGCACCATCGGCCGCCAGCACCCGCTGAACACGGCGACGGCCTCGGCGTACGTGCTGCTGCCGCTGGCCCGGATCATGGGCCCGGTCCCGCAGCTGCTGATCCTCGTCGGCAACGCGCTCACCCCCGGCAAGGGGTTCCGCAAGGGCCCGTTCGCCAGCGAGGCCGAGCTGCGCGCCATGGTCGACCTCGCCGAGGCGGAGTCGCTCATCGAGGACGACGAGCGCCGCATGGTGCACTCGGTCTTCGAGCTGGGCGACACCCTGGTGCGCGAGGTGATGGTGCCCCGCACCGACCTGGTCTCCATCGAGCGCTACAAGACGATCCGTCAGGCCCTCACCCTCGCCCTGCGCTCCGGCTTCTCCCGGATCCCGGTCACCGGCGAGAACGAGGACGACATCGTGGGGATCGTCTACCTCAAGGACCTGGTCCGCAAGACCCACATCAACCGCGAGTCCGAGGCCGACCCGGTCTCCACCGCGATGCGCCCCGCCGCCTTCGTCCCCGACACGAAGAACGCCGGGGACCTGCTGCGC
This sequence comes from Streptomyces sp. NPDC006261, assembly GCF_040613515.1. NCBI lineage: Bacteria > Bacillati > Actinomycetota > Actinomycetes > Kitasatosporales > Streptomycetaceae > Streptomyces > Streptomyces sp. NPDC006261. The sequence continues at coordinate 79,781 of NZ_JBEXSI010000021.1, read as the reverse complement.
GAGATGCAGCGGGACCGCAGCCACGTCGCCGTCGTCATCGACGAGTACGGCGGCACGGCGGGCATCGTCACGATCGAGGACATCCTGGAGGAGATCGTCGGCGAGATCACCGACGAGTACGACCGCGAGCTGCCGCCCGTCCAGGAGCTGGAGAACGGCTGCTACCGGGTGACCGCACGCCTCGACATCGGGGACCTCGGCGACCTCTTCGGGCTCGACGAGTACGACGACGAGGACGTGGAGACCGTCGGCGGACTGCTCGCTAAGGCGCTCGGCCGGGTCCCGATCGCCGGTGCGTCGGCCGTCGTCGACCTGCCCGACAGCCGCAAGCTCCGGCTCACCGCCGAGTCCCCGGCCGGCCGCCGCAACAAGATCGTCACGGTGCTGGTGGAGCCCGAGGAGAAGGAGACGGAGACGGCATGACGCCTCAGCGGCTGCGGGCCTTCTGCCTGGAGTTCAACGCGAGCGTGGAGGAGTTCCCGTTCGGCCCGGAGACCTCGGTCTTCAAGGTGCTCGGCAAGATGTTCGCGCTCACCGCGCTGGACGCCCGCCCGCTGACGGTCAACCTCAAGTGCGACCCGGACGAGGCGGTCCGGCTCCGCGAGGAGCACCCGGCGGCCATCGTGCCCGGCTGGCACATGAGCAAGCGCCACTGGAACACGGTGACCGTCTCCGGCGTCCCGGACCGGCTGCTGCGCGAGCTGATCGAGGACTCCTACGACCTGGTGGTCGCCGGCCTCCCGAAGGCGGAGCGGCTGAAGCTGGACCGGCCGTAGGACGTACGCGTACGAGAGGGCCCGCTCCTCCCGGAGGCCACCCAGCTGAGGGTGCCCGCCCGCCCGGTCCTGGCGGTCGTGCTGCACACCCCTCTGCCGGACACCGGGGCCGGGGCCAGGCTCCGGTGTCCGGCGCCGCCCGAGGGGCGGCGCGGCGCGATGTACCCGGTGCCGGGGTGAGTGGATCCGCGCGGTCAGGTGCTTCGTATGCTCGTGCCATGACCGACAGCACCGGCATCACCGACCTCGACGCCGAGGACCGCAAGATCGTCACCCTGGCGCGCAGCGCCCGCGCCCGCAACGGTGTGGCCGAGGGCGCCGCCGTACGGGACGAGACGGGACGCACCTATGTGGCGGGCACCGTGGCGCTGGAGTCGCTGAAGCTCAGCGCCCTGCAGACCGCCGTCGCCATGGCCGTCGCCAGTGGCGCCACCTCGCTGGAGGCCGCCGCCGTCGTCTCCGCCGCCGAGGCCCCCGCCGCCGAGGACCGCGCCGCCGTTCGGGACCTGGGCGGACCGCAGACGCCGGTGCTGCTCGCAGGCCCGGACGGCACCCTGCGGCTGCGGGTCACGGCGGGCTGACGGGCCGGGTCGGCGGGGGCGGTTCCGTACGGTCCTGCGGCGCACCCCCGCCGTGCCTTCCGGCACGTCCCCGGGGCCCTCCCGACCGGCCTTTCGGCGCGTCCGGGCGGACCGCTGTACGGGAGCGCCGCCGCGATCGGGGAGAATGGTCGCCATGAGCGCTCGCCCGAACCAAGAATCCGCTGCCCAGCAGACGGAGACCACCTCCCCCCACCGGGCCGGCTTCGCCTGCTTCGTGGGCCGCCCCAACGCCGGCAAGTCCACCCTGACGAACGCTCTGGTCGGTCAGAAGGTGGCGATCACCTCCAACCGCCCCCAGACCACCCGGCACACCGTGCGCGGCATCGTGCACCGCGACGACGCGCAGCTGATCCTGGTCGACACCCCCGGCCTCCACAAGCCGCGCACGCTCCTCGGCGAGCGGCTGAACGACGTGGTGCGCACCACGTGGGCCGAGGTCGACGTCATCGGCTTCTGCCTGCCCGCCGACCAGAAGCTGGGCCCGGGCGACAAGTACATCATCAAGGAGCTCGCGGGGATCAAGAAGACCCCCAAGATCGCCATCATCACCAAGACCGACCTGGTCGAGTCCAAGGCGCTGGCCGAACAGCTCATCGCCGTCTCCGCGCTCGCCGACGAGCTGGGCTTCGAGTGGGCCGAGATCATCCCGGTCTCGGCGGTCAAGGACCAGCAGGTGGGCCTGCTCGCCGACCTCATCGCCCCGCTGCTGCCCGAGAGCCCGCCGCTCTACCCGGAGGGTGACCTCACCGACGAGCCGGAGATGGTCATGGTCGCGGAGCTGATCCGCGAGGCCGCGCTGGAGGGCGTACGCGACGAGCTGCCGCACTCCATCGCCGTCGTGGTCGAGGAGATGCTGCCGCGCACGGACCGTCCGGCGGACAAGCCACTGCTGGACATCCACGCCAACGTCTACATCGAGCGTCCCAGCCAGAAGGGCATCATCATCGGCCCGAAGGGCAAGCGGCTGAAGGAAGTCGGCACGAAGTCGCGCAAGCACATCGAGGCGCTGCTCGGCACGCCCGTCTTCCTCGACCTGCACGTGAAGGTCGCGAAGGACTGGCAGCGCGACCCGAAGCAGTTGCGGAAGCTGGGCTTCTAGAAGCCTCCCGCAGCAGGCGCCGGTCTCACGCGCCCTCCTTGAGGACGCGTGAGACCAGCGTGCGCTGCGCCCCGGTCAGATCGGGGTCAGCGCAGTACACGGTGCGGTTGCCGACCGTGATCCGGTACCGGAATCCGTCCGGCACCCCGGACGGCGGCGCGTCCGGGGTACAGGCGAGGACCTCCTCGGCGAGTGACTCCCACTCCGCCGCGTCCCCCCGGCCCTCGGTGTCGACCTCATGGTGGCGGGAGATGCCGGCGAAGCCGCCGGTCCGGGTGACCTGAATACGCATGGCGTCCTGTCTAGCCGGGGCCGGTCGCAAGCTCAAGCCCGCCTCGCTCCCATCCGCTCACTCCGTCGTCGGCACCCCCACCTCGGACCAGGCCTTCAGTACCGCCTCCTTCTCACCGCGCTCCCCGAAGCGGTCGCCCGCCGCCCCGATCGTCAGCCGGGCGAACTCCTCGAAGTCCGCGGTGGCCGTCAGCTCGCCGCCGGTCAGCACGTCGAACCAGATCTGCCCGGCCCGCTCCCAGGCGTTGCCGCCCAGCGAGGTGGCCAGAAGGTAGAAGGCGCGGTTGGGGATGCCGGAGTTGATGTGGACCCCGCCGTTGTCCTCCTCCGTCTCGACGTACTCCTCCATCGACGCGGGCTGCGGGTCCTTGCCGAGCACGTCGTCGTCGTACGCCGTGCCGGGGGCCTTCATCGAGCGCAGGGCGTCCCCGGTGACCCGGGGCGCCAGCAGCCCCGCGCCGATCAGCCAGTCGGCCTGTTCCGCGCTCTGGCCCAGGGAGAACTGCTTGACCAGCGAGCCGAACACGTCGGAGACGGACTCGTTGAGCGCGCCCGACTGGCCCTCGTAGCGCAGGTTGGCGGTGTACTGGGTGAGCCCGTGTGCCAGTTCGTGGGCGATGACGTCGATGGCGTAGGTGAAGTCGAGGAAGATCTCCCCGTCACCGTCGCCGAAGACCATCTGCTCGCCGTCGAAGAACGCGTTGTTGTACTCGTGGCCGTAGTGGACGGAGCCGATGAGGGGCAGGCCCTTGCCGTCGATCGAACTGCGCCCGTAGGCGGAGAGCAGCAGTTCGAAGGTGGCGCCGAGTCCGGCGTACGCGCGGTTGACGCTGGCGTCCGAGGTGGGCTTCTCGCCCTCGTCCCGGACCTTGGTGCCCGGCAGAGAGGTGCCGTTCTCGCAGTCGTACAGGGTGCGGTGGGGTTTGACGGGGACCGCGCCCGCCGTGGGGGTGGCGGGCGCGGCGGCCAGGGCCGTCAGCCGGCGGCGGCTGCGACGGAGGCCGTCGGCCTCCAGGGTGCGGCGGGCCGGATCGGCCAGCCGGGGGTCGCCGGAGTGCGACAGCTTGTCGAGGACGTGGGGCGGCACGATGGTGCAGAAGACGGGGTGGAGCCCGTCTTCGTTGGTTCGAGGCTGCATGACATCGACTGTGGCACTCCGTCACCGTCCTGTCACTGGTTGCGACGATGATTGACGAAATGGAGTGATGAGTCACCGTTTTCCCCTCATCGATGCCCGGTCCCGCATACTGATACGGACCGACGCCCCGGGCCACCCTCGGCTAGGCTCGCCGCATCATGCGTTTCGGGCTGCTTCTCCTTAGCTGCCGCGGCGAGGGCCTGTAGTCGTAGGCCGACCCCCTCCCCGCGGAGTCTGGTGCTGCAGCGGCACCCGTCGGCCGTCCCCTGCTGGACCCCCGAGGAGCCCTACGCCATGACGACCCCCGTGACCCCCGCGAGCGACGCTGTCGGCCGCCCCACCCCGGTCACCAACGCGACGCAGTTCCAGAAGCCGTCCGGGATGCCGGTCCACAAGTACCGCGGTTACGAGGCCGTGGACATCGCGGACCGCACCTGGCCCGACAACCGGATCACCGTGGCGCCCCGCTGGCTGTCCACCGATCTGCGCGACGGCAACCAGGCGCTGATCGACCCGATGTCGCCGGCCCGCAAGCGTGAGATGTTCGACCTGCTCGTACGCATGGGCTACAAGGAGATCGAGGTCGGCTTCCCGTCCTCCGGCGAGACCGACTTCGCCTTCGTCCGCTCCATCATCGAAGAGGGCGCGATCCCCGAGGACGTGACGATCTCCGTCCTGACGCAGGCCCGCGAGGAGCTGATCGAGCGGACCGTGGAGTCGCTGGTCGGCGCGCGCCGGGCCACCGTCCACCTGTACAACGCCACCGCCCCCACCTTCCGCCGCGTGGTCTTCCGGGGCTCGAAGGAGCAGGTCAAGCAGATCGCGGTGGACGGTACGCGGCTGGTGATGGAGTACGCGGAGAAGATCCTGGGTCCCGAGACGGTCTTCGGCTACCAGTACAGCCCGGAGATCTTCACCGACACCGAGCTGGACTTCGCCCTGGAGGTCTGCGAGGCGGTCTGTGACGTCTGGCAGCCCGAAGAGGGCCGCGAGATCATCCTGAACCTGCCGGCGACCGTGGAGCGCTCCACGCCCTCCACCCACGCGGACCGCTTCGAGTGGATGTCGCGCAACCTGTCCCGCCGCGAGTTCGTCTGCCTGTCGGTGCACCCGCACAACGACCGGGGCACCGCCGTCGCCGCCGCCGAGCTGGCCATCATGGCCGGTGCCGACCGGATCGAGGGCTGCCTGTTCGGCCAGGGCGAGCGCACGGGCAACGTCGACCTGGTCACCCTGGGCATGAACCTGTTCTCGCAGGGTGTGGACCCGCAGATCGACTTCTCGCAGATCGACGAGATCCGCCGCGCCAGCGAGTACTGCAACCAGATGGAGATCCACCCGCGCCACCCGTACGCGGGTGACCTGGTCTACACCGCCTTCTCCGGCTCCCACCAGGACGCCATCAAGAAGGGCTTCGACGCGATGGAGCGGGACGCGGCGGCGCAGGGGAAGACGGTCGACGACATCGAGTGGGCCGTGCCGTACCTGCCGATCGACCCGAAGGACGTCGGCCGCTCCTACGAGGCCGTCATCCGGGTCAACTCGCAGTCCGGCAAGGGCGGTATCGCATACGTCCTGAAGAACGACCACAAGCTGGACCTGCCCCGCCGGATGCAGATCGAGTTCTCCCGGATCATTCAGGCCAAGACCGACGCCGAGGGCGGTGAGGTCACCCCGACGCAGATCTGGTCCACCTTCCAGGACGAGTACCTGCCGAACGCCGACAACGCCTGGGGGCGCATCCAGCTGCGCTCCGGCCAGACCACCACCGACACCGACGGCACGGACACCCTGACCGTCGAGGCCACCGTGGACGGCACGGACACCGTCCTGACCGGAACGGGCAACGGCCCGATCTCCGCGTTCTTCGAAGCACTGCAGGCCATCGGCATCGACGCCCGGCTGCTGGACTACACCGAGCACACGATGAGTGAGGGTGCCAGCGCGCAGGCCGCCTCGTACATCGAGTGCGCGATCGACGGCAAGGTGCTGTGGGGCATCGGCATCGACGCCAACACCACCCGCGCCTCGCTCAAGGCGGTCGTCTCCGCGGTCAACCGCGCCTCCCGCTGACCCGGCCGGACACTCCCTCGTACGGACGTCCGCTTTGACCCCGTACAGCACCGGCCCGCGAACCCCGACCGCCCGCTCCGGACGGTCGGGGTTCGGCCATATCCGAGGGTTGTGACCTCCGGGATACTGACGCCGCCTCACGCATGTGGCTAACATCACGTCCAACACACGGCAATGTTGCCGGAGCGTCACGGAGGTGTGCGACGTGCGGTCAGCCAAAGGACAACGCGCTCTGAGGCCGGTCCTCTGCGGCATCCGCACGGTCTGGGACGCCGTCGGCGACGGCGCCTTCTTCTGCCCCGGCTGCGGTGGCGACCGCAACTACCGCCGCCTGACCGGCCGCCGCCGGCTCACCGTCCTCGGCATCCCGCTGGCCCGCCGGGGTGAGACCGGGCCCGTCGTGGAGTGCGCCGACTGCCGGGCCCGCTTCGCCCCTGACGCCCTGGACCACCCCACCACCACCCGGTTCTCCTCGATGCTCCGAGAGGCCGTCCACACCGTCACCCTGGCCGTCCTCGCGGCCGGCGGGACCACCTCCCGTACGGTCCTGGACACCGCGGTCGGGGTCGTACGCGACGCCGGGCTCGACGACTGCACCCAGGAGCAGCTGTACACCCTGGTGGAGGTGCTGGCCGCCGACACGGGGTACGGCTCCCGGTCCGACCCGGCGGCCGAGGCGTGTGGCGCGACCCTCGCCATCGAGCTGCACGAGGTGCTGGCCCCGCTCGCCCCGCACCTGGCCACCGCGGGCCGTGAGTCGGTCCTGCTCCAGGGGGCCAGGATCGCGCTCGCCGACGGGGCCTACAGTCCGGCCGAGCGCGAGGTCCTGACGACGGTGGGCGGCGCCCTGAAGCTCCCGGCCGACGACACGGCCCGCCTGCTCGCCGCAGCCGCCCGTACGCCCTCCTAGGGCTCCGGAGGGCGTACGGCCATCCGGGTGTGCGCGACAATGGCCCCATGAGCTTGTTCCGGGACGACGGCGTCGTGCTGCGTACGCAGAAACTGGGCGAGGCCGACCGGATCATCACGATCCTGACCCGTGGCCACGGCCGGGTCCGCGCTGTCGCCCGGGGGGTGCGCCGCACCAAGTCCAAGTTCGGCGCCCGCCTGGAGCCCTTCTCCCACGTCGACGTGCAGTTCTTCGCCCGGGGCAGCGAACTGATCGGCCGCGGCCTGCCGCTCTGCACCCAGAGCGAGACCATCGCCCCGTACGGCGGCGGGATCGTCGCCGACTACGCCCGCTACACCGCCGGCACCGCGATGCTGGAGACCGCCGAGCGGTTCACCGACCACGAGGGCGAACCGGCCGTCCAGCAGTACCTGCTCCTCGTCGGCGGCCTGCGCACCCTCGCCCGGGGCGAGCACGCACCCCACCTGATCCTGGACGCGTTCCTGCTGCGCTCGCTCGCGGTGAACGGGTACGCGCCCAGCTTCGAGGACTGCGCCAAGTGCGGAATGCCGGGCCCGAACCGGTTCTTCTCCGTTGCCGCGGGGGGCGTCATATGCGGTGACTGCCGGGTCCCCGGCAGCGTCGTACCCTCGGCACAGGCACTCGAACTGCTGAGCGCGCTGCTGAGCGGCGACTGGGCGACGGCGGACGCGTGCGAGGCGCGTCATGTCAGGGAGGGGAGCGGGCTGGTGTCCGCCTATCTGCACTGGCACCTGGAGCGCGGCCTGCGCTCGCTGCGGTACGTGGAGAAGTGACGCGGGCCCTAAGAGAGCGACGCGTTGCGTGAAGAAGTGACACAGGGAGACTGAGAACCTCATGGCAGTACGCGGGATCCTCGGCGGCCGTAACCGGCGCACCTACAAGACCCCCGAGCCGCACCCCTCGGGCGCGACGCCTCCGAAGATCCCCGGTGAACTGGTGCCCCAGCACGTCGCCGTCGTGATGGACGGCAACGGCCGCTGGGCCAAGGAGCGGGGCCTGCCCCGTACCGAGGGCCACAAGGTCGGTGAGGGCGTCGTCATGGACGTGCTCAAGGGGTGCATCGAGATGGGCGTCAAGAACCTCTCGCTCTACGCCTTCTCCACGGAGAACTGGAAGCGCTCGCCGGACGAGGTGAAGTTCCTGATGAACTTCAACCGCGACGTGATCCGACGCCGCCGCGACGAGATGGACGAGCTCGGCATCCGGATCCGCTGGGTGGGCCGCATGCCCAAGCTGTGGAAGTCCGTCGTCCAGGAGCTCCAGGTCGCCCAGGAGCAGACCAAGGACAACGACAAGATGACGTTGTACTTCTGCGTCAACTACGGCGGCCGCGCCGAGATCGCGGACGCCGCGCAGCGCATCGCCCAGGACGTGGCGGCCGGGAAGCTGGACCCGTCCAAGGTCAACGAGAAGACCTTCGCAAAGTACACGTACTACCCGGACATGCCGGACGTGGACCTCTTCGTGCGCCCCAGCGGCGAACAGCGCACCTCGAACTACCTGATCTGGCAGAGCGCGTACGCCGAGATGGTCTTCCAGGACGTCCTGTGGCCGGATTTCGACCGTCGGGACCTGTGGCGGGCCTGCCTGGAGTACGCCCAGCGCGACCGCCGTTTCGGCGGGGCGGAGGCGGTCGAGGCGGCGAAGGCCGCAGAGAAGTGACGTAGGAAGACGTAAAAGAGGGCCCTGTACGCGTACAGGGCCCTCTTTTACGCATGCGTTCGCGCGTCTGTCATGCGCTCGCGCGTCACCCCTTGGCCGCAGCGCACTCCGAGCACGTGCCGAAGATCTCGACGGTGTGCGCGACGTTCACATAGCCGTGCTGGGCGGCGATCATCTCGGCCCACTGTTCGACGGCGGGACCCTCGACCTCCACCGCCTTGCCGCAGAGCCGGCAGACCAGGTGGTGGTGATGGTCACCGGTGGAGCACCGCCGGTAGACGGCCTCGCCCTCGGTGGTGCGCAGGACGTCGACCTCACCCGCGTCGGCGAGGGACTGCAGGGTCCGGTAGACCGTGGTCAGGCCCACGGAGTCGCCGCGGTGTTTGAGCACGTCGTGCAGCTCCTGGGCGCTGCGGAACTCGTCGACCTCGTCGAGGGCCGCCGCCACCGCCGCCCGCTGCCGGGTGGACCGGCCGCGTACCGGCGCTGCGTTCGTGCCACTGATCGGCGCCGTGGCCACAGGTGCCTCCTCGTGTCGCCCGTACATGTGTCGGGCCATTGTGCCAGCCCGCCCGGGCACCACACTCAAACGCGCAGGTCGTCCGCATCCCGGCGGGCAGCCGGTACCTCCAGGGTGCACTCCGCGCCCTTCGCTTCGCTCGCCCGGGCCCGCCGTTTCGCGAGCGGAGCGGCGAGCACGGTCAGCGCGACGAACACCGCGATGGCCAGCAGCACGATCGTCGCGCCCGGCGGGACGTCCTGGTAGTACGAGGTCACGGTGCCGGTCAGGGTCACGGCCGTGCCGATCCCCACGGACAGCACGAACGTCACCTTGAAGGACTTGGTGATCTGCTGCGCGGCCGCCACCGGCACCACCATCAGCGCGCTGACCAGCAGCAGCCCGACGACCCGCATCGCGACGGTCACCGTCACGGCGGCCACCACCGCGACCAGCAGGTTCAGCACCCGCACCGGCAGCCCGGTCACCCGGGCGAACTCCTCGTCCTGGCTGACCGCGAACAGCTGCCGCCGCAGCCCCACGGTGACCAGGACCACGAAGGCGGCCAGCACGCAGATCGCGGTGACGTCGGCCTCGGAGACGGTGGAGAGGGAGCCGAAGAGGTACGAGGTCAGGTTGGCGTTGGAGCCGGTGTCGGAGAGGTTGATCAGCATGACGCCGCCCGCCATGCCTCCGTAGAAGAGCATCGCCAGGGCGAGGTCGCCGCGCGTGTGCCCGTACCAGCGGATCAGCTCCATGACGACCGCACCGGCCACGGCCACGGCGGTGGCCATCCAGACCGGGCTGGTGGAGAGCAGGAAGCCGAGGCCGACACCGGTCATCGCGATGTGGCCGATGCCGTCGCCCATGAGGGCCTGGCGGCGCTGGACGAGGTAGATGCCGATGGCGGGCGCGGTGATGCCGACCAGGACGGCCGCGATGAGCGCCCGCTGCATGAAGGGAGGGGTGAGGAATTCGAGGAGCATCAGGTCAGCAGTCCCGTCCGTACGGGCTCGTCGGCCGCGTGGGGGTGTACGTGGTCGTGACCGGGCAGCGCGTGCTGGCCGAGTGCCTCCGGCGGCGGCCCGTCGTGCGTCACACAGCCGTCGCGCAGGACCACGGCCCGGTCGATCAGCGGCTCCAGCGGGCCCAGCTCGTGCAGCACGAGGAGCACGGAGGTGGTCAGGGCCACCTGCTCGCGCAGGGTCGCCGCCAGGATCTCCTGGCTCGCCAGGTCCACCCCGGCCATCGGCTCGTCCATGATCAGCAGCTCCGGCTCGGCGGCCAGGGCGCGGGCGATCAGGACCCGCTGGTGCTGGCCGCCCGACAGGGCGCTCACGGAGTCCTTGGCGCGGTCGGCCAGGCCCACCAGCTCGATGGCCCGCTCCACGGCCGCCCGGTCGGCCTTCCCGGGCCACCGCAGCTTCGTACGGGCCAGTCGGCCGGAGGCGACGACCTCGCGGATCGTGGCGGGGACCCCGCCTGCGGCCGTGGTGCGCTGGGGCACGTAACCGATCCGGCCCCACTGCCGGAAACGCCGCAGCTCCGTGCCGAACAGCTCGACCGTGCCGCCGGTCAGCGGGACCTGCCCGATGGCGGACCGTACGGCGGTGGACTTGCCGGAACCGTTGGCGCCGAGCAGGGCGACGACCTCGCCGCGGTGCACGGTCAGGTCCACCCCGCGCAGCACGAGGCGCGCGCCGAGGGTGGCCGTGGCGCCACGCAGGCTGACCACGGGCTCGCGGGTGGCACCCCCGGGCTCGCGGGTGGTGCTCTCACGCTCCGGCATGAGCGCCTCCGATCCGAACTTCACCAGTGATGCGGGTCACTTCGCGCCGAGTGCCTTCTGCAGCGCGGCGAGGTTGGCCTCCATGACCTCGAGGTAGTCAGCGCCCTGGGACTTCTTCGTGATTCCCTCCAGCGGGTCCAGGACGTCGGTCTTCAGTCCGGTGTCCTTCGCGAGGGTCTTCGCTGTCCGGTCGCTGGCGAGCGTCTCGAAGAAGACGGTCGTCGCCTTCTCCTTCTCCGCGATGGTGTGGAGCTCCTGGATCCGGGCGGGGGTCGGCTCGGCCTCGGGGTCGATGCCCGCGATGCCCTGCTGGGTGAGCCCGTAGCGCTCGGCGAGGTAGCCGAAGGCGGAGTGGGTGGTGATGAAGGTCTTGGTGGCGGTGTTCTTCAGCCCGGTCTCGTACGCCGTGTCGAGCTTGTTCAGCTCCCCGACCAGGGCCTTGGTGTTCTTCTTGTAGTCGGCGGCGTGGTCGGGGTCGGCCTTCTCCAGTGACTTGCCGACACCCTTGGCGACCTCGGCGTACTTCACCGGGTCCAGCCAGATGTGCGGGTCGGCGCCGCCTTCCTCGCCGTGGTTGTGGCCGTCGCCCTCGGAGTGCTCCTCGTGGGCTTCTTCCTCGTGGCCGTGCTCGTCCCCGTGCTCTTCTTCGCCTTCATGGCCGTGATCGTGGCCGCTGACCTCGGCTCCGTGGTTCTCCAGCGTGGTGAGGGTCGCGGCGTCGACGGTGTTCTTCACACCGGACTGCACAATCGCGTCGTCCACGGCGGGCTGGACGCCCTTGAGGTAGAGCACGTAGTCGGACTCGCTGATGGAGCCGATCTGGCGGGGGGTGAGCTCCAGGTCGTGCGGCTCCACGCCCGGCTTGGTGAGGCTGGTGACGGCGACGTGCTCGCCGCCGATCCTCTCGGCCAGGAACTGCATCGGGTAGAACGACGCGGTCACCTTCAGCTTGTCGCCGTTACCCCCGTCCGCCGCGTCGGAGGTGGAGCAGGCGGAGAGGGCGGCCAGACCGAGGACGACTGCTCCGGCGACGGCGGTGGTGGGTATGAGGCGGTGTACGTTCATGACAGTCATTTTCAACAAAAGTGGAAACGATTGTCAACAAGGCGGATGAGATGCCCGGAAGGTCACATAGGAACGGGCTGAAGATCGTCGGACCCCCCACCGATTTGATCCCAGGGGTGCGCCCGCCGGTAATCTGAAGCATTCGCCGTTCGTCGCCGTCGTAATGAAGAGAGCACCGTGGCCGCCGACAAGATCGACACCATCGTCAGCCTGAGCAAGCGCCGTGGCTTCGTCTACCCCTCCAGTGAGATCTACGGTGGTCAGCGCGCCGCCTGGGACTACGGGCCGCTGGGCGTCGAGATGAAGGAGAACCTGAAGCGCCAGTGGTGGCGCTACATGGTCACTTCGCGCGAGGACGTGGTCGGTCTCGACTCGTCGGTCATCCTGGCCCCGGACGTCTGGGTCGCCTCGGGGCACGTCGCCACCTTCTCGGACCCGCTGACCGAGTGCACCTCCTGTCACAAGCGCTACCGCGCCGACCACCTTGAGGAGGCGTACGAGGAGAAGCACGGCAAGCCGCCGGTCAACGGCCTCGCCGACCTCAACTGCCCCAACTGCGGCAACAAGGGCACCTTCACCGAGCCCAAGGAGTTCTCGGGCCTGCTCTCCACCCATCTCGGCCCCACCCAGGACTCCGGCTCGGTCGCCTACCTGCGCCCCGAGACCGCCCAGGGCATCTTCACCAACTTCGGCCAGGTGCAGCAGACTTCGCGCAAGAAGCCGCCGTTCGGCATCGCGCAGGTGGGCAAGTCCTTCCGCAACGAGATCACTCCGGGCAACTTCATCTTCCGGACCCGCGAGTTCGAGCAGATGGAGATGGAGTTCTTCGTCAAGCCGGGCGAGGACGAGGAGTGGCAGCAGTACTGGATGGACCAGCGCTGGAACTGGTACACGGACCTCGGCATGCGCGAGGAGAACATGCGCTGGTTCGAGCACCCGCAGGAGAAGCTCTCCCACTACTCCAAGCGCACCGCGGACATCGAGTACCGCTTCCGCTTCGGCGGCAGCGAGTGGGGCGAGCTCGAGGGCGTCGCCAACCGCACCGACTACGACCTCAAGGCGCACTCCAAGGCGTCGGGCACCGACCTCCAGTACTACGATCAGGAGGCCGGCGAGCGCTGGACGCCGTACGTCATCGAGCCCGCGGCCGGTGTCGGCCGCGCGATGCTGGCGTTCCTGCTCGACGCCTACATCGAGGACGAGGCGCCCAACGCCAAGGGCGTCATGGAGAAGCGCACCGTGATGCGCCTCGACCCGCGCCTGGCGCCGGTCAAGGTCGCGGTCCTGCCGCTCTCCCGCAACCCGCAGCTCTCGCCGAAGGCCAAGGGCCTGGCGACGGACCTGCGCAAGAACTGGAACATCGAGTTCGACGACGCCGGCGCCATCGGCCGCCGCTACCGCCGCCAGGACGAGATCGGCACCCCGTTCTGCGTCACCGTCGACTTCGACACCCTGGACGACAACGCGGTGACCGTGCGCGAGCGCGACACGATGAAGCAGGAGCGCGTCTCCCTGGACCAGATCCAGGCGTACCTCGGCGCCCGTCTGATCGGCTGCTGACACCCCCGTACGCTCCTGTAGGCGCGTGAGGCCCCTGGTTCCGGGTACGGAACCGGGGGCTTCGTCGTACAGTCCACCGGAGCCCCCGCCGCCGTCCCGGGAGGTACGCGATGCCGTCGATCACCACCAGCAAGGTCACCAGATGGGACCAGCACGGCCGTGAACACGTCGTGCAGGTGCGGAAGTCGGGCATGTCCCGCGAGCTGACGTGCTCCACCTGCGGCTGGCGCCGCTCGGCGCAGTTCCTGCCCTGGCTGAAGGCCCAGGAACACCTCACCGAGGCCCACCAGGCGACGGTCGACCCGAGGGCCTGAAAATCTGGTGCGGGGTGCTCCGGGAGCGGGGTACCGTTTCGGCATGTCTTCGTTCTTCCAGATCTACGAGTGAGAGCGCGGCGGGGCCCGACCACCCGCCGCCCACCGGATCGACCGGATCGATCTCGATCACCCGATCACTTCCTTCCTCACTTCTCACCACGAATGGGAGAACGCCGTGGCCAAGAGCCGCAACAACCTCCTCGGCGTCGGCGGACAGCGCAAGAAGCTGTCCCGCGCCGAACAGCAGGGCGCGGGTTCCGCGCGAGGGGCCGACCGCAAGGTGGCCGAGGACAAGAAGCAGGAGCTGGTGCGCAAGATGCGCGAGCGCGCCGGGACCCAGGCGGCCACGACCGCCGCCGAGCCGGGCGAGCAGGACGCGCCGTCCGCGCAGAGCTGACGCCAGAGGCCTGAGCAGTACCCCGTACGACGGTGGGCCCGGATCACGGATGATCCGGGCCCACCTGCGATCGACCGCCCCGTCACTCGTAGCGGTACTTCAGCGCATCCGCCTCCACCTGCCCGATGCCGGCGAGGGTCAGCTCGGGCATCCGCAGCTGGGCCAGCGTCACTTCGGCCGAGGCCGGCTGGGCGTCTGCCGGCAGCCCGCGCCACGACGGTCACCCGCGCCTGCGCCACCGCGTTCTTCGACCGGGTCCTGCTGGGACTCCACCGCCCGCTGCTCGATGCCCCCAGCCACCGCTGCCCCGAGCTCCAGTTCCTCTGGACACGGGAGGCGGGAAGCGGCCGGGAGCCCGCGTTCAGGAGCACGGCCCCGGCGCCTGGAGGCGGGCGCGGGCTGTGGGAGGGGTTTCTTGGCCGTATCCGGTGGGTGGGTCAGACTGTGGGAGGCCCCCGGCTCCCCCTCCGCCCGCCTGCGGGCCTCCCGCACCCCTCCCCGGTAGGAAAACGCCGTGTCTCACACCTCCGCCGCCCCTCGGGCAAGCAGTCCGGCCCCGCGCTCCGGCTCCCACCGGTTCTCCTCGGTGATCAGCCGCATCGCCGAGGAGATGGCCACCCTCACCGACCACGGCACCCCCGCCGACTACATACCGATGCTCGCCGGTGCCGACCCCCGACGGTTCGGCATGGCCGTCGCGGAGCCGGACGGGACCGTCTACGGTGTCGGCGACTGGCAGCAGCCGTTCTCGACGCAGTCCATCTCCAAGGTGTTCGCCCTGGCCCTGGCGCTGTCCCTGGACGGCGGGCAGCTCTGGCAGGGCGTGGGCCGCGAGCCCTCCGGCAACCCCTTCAACTCCCTGGTGCAGCTGGAGTACGAGAACGGGATCCCCCGTAACCCGTTCATCAACGCCGGTGCCCTGGTGGTGACCGACCGGCTACAGGCCCTGACCGGGGACGCCGCCGGCCAGGTGCGGGAGCTGCTGCGCGCGGAGAGTGGCAACGCCGCCATCGACTTCATGCCGGAGGTCGCCGCCTCCGAAGCGGCCTACGGTGACCGCAACGCCGCGCTGGCCCATTTCATGGCCTCCTACGGCAACATCACGCTCCCGGTCCCCGAACTGCTCGCCGCCTACTTCCGCCAGTGCTCCATCGAGGCCTCGTGTGCGGACCTGGCCCTCGCCGCGGGGTTCCTGGCCCGGCACGGTGTCCGGGCCGACGGCTCCGCACTGCTGACCCGCAGCCAGGCGAAGCAGGTCAACGCGGTTATGCTCACGTGTGGGACGTACGACGCGGCCGGGGAGTTCGCCTATCGGGTGGGGCTGCCGGGCAAGAGCGGTGTCGGCGGCGGGATCATCGCCATCGTGCCCGGGGTGTGCACCCTGTGCGTCTGGAGCCCGGGCCTCGACCGGCGCGGCAACTCCGTGGCGGGCGTCTCGGCCCTCGACCGCTTCACCACGCTCACCGGGCTGTCCGTCTTCTGACCTGCTGCCGCGCCTGCCTGGTCCAGAACTGACGCGGTGCGAAGCCCTCGCGCCGTAGCCAGTGCTCCGTACAGACGATCCGCTCGGCCTCGATCACGACGAGAGGGCCCGACTGGGGTTCGTCGAGGGAACGCGACCGCTCGACGTGGTCGGACTGCCAGCGGAAGGCCGGCCAGTAGTGACGATCGAGACGGTTCTTCGGCGACGGGCCGGCCAGCCATGGTTGGTCACAGGCATG
The DNA here is from genome assembly GCF_040613515.1 of Streptomyces sp. NPDC006261. Taxonomy (NCBI): domain Bacteria; kingdom Bacillati; phylum Actinomycetota; class Actinomycetes; order Kitasatosporales; family Streptomycetaceae; genus Streptomyces; species Streptomyces sp. NPDC006261. The sequence goes on along the minus strand of NZ_JBEXSI010000021.1, from coordinate 63,861 downwards.
ATCGAGTCTCCCACGCCTCGTCCCCCCGCCCTTCCGGCTGTCAGGTCTCCAAGGCCACGAGACGGTACTGCGGGTGCGGACGGATCCGACGCGAAGGGCAAGCCTGGCTGCGTCGCCCCGCGCGACGCCTCCCGGCACCCGCCGCCCGGCCGGGCCCAGCATCAGGGCGAACGGTAGGCGCCCGCCACCGTCCGTCCCGGACGCAGCAGCCGTTCGGTCACGATGCCCGTGCCGCACGCGGTGTCCAGGACCACGCAAGGCCCTTGCGGCAGGAGCCGTTCCACCGCGTCCGCCGCCGCCCGGGCCCTCGGTTCACCACCCCGGGACGCGTCGTAGTGCCGGGCCTCGGCGTCGTGAAGGAGCATGTTTCCGGCCTTTCCCATCGCCTCAGCGTCCCGCGCCTCGATGTCCGGTGGATTCGCCGAGGTGCTTGATCTTCTCGAAGGGATAGGCCCCCACCATCACCACGACCAGGCCGTACGCGGCGAACACCACCAGCGCCCAGGTGGAAACCGACGTGTCGCCGTCACCCAGGATCACGCTTCCGAGGGCCACCACCGGGGCGAGGCTGAGCATCGCGGCCCCCGTGCACCAGAACGCCACCAGACTGTTCGCCCGACCCCGTAGCGCAGGGTCCGACTTCACCTCTGCCGGGACCTCGTATCCGGCGGATCTGTCGCAGACCGCGCCCCGATACCCGATGCGGGCCGCCAGCGAACTGACGACGCCCAGCAGGAGGAAGCAGCCGAAGATGAACAGATGGGCCATGCGGTACCTCGCGGGCTCGTCGTCCCGGGGACCTTATCGGATGGGCCTGATGGCCATGGCGATGGCCTCGTCCCGGAGTGGGTGACATGGCCGTGTCCTGCATCAGTGACCATGACACGGCGGCCCCGTGTGTGGCCCGGCCGCCCCGGTCCGGAACCTGATCGGGGCGTCACCGGCGCTGCGGGAGTACGAGGAGTCGATGCGGCCGCGTCACGCGGAGTCGCTGGCGGCGGCCATCGCCGCCGACCTCGGCGTACCGGAGACGCCGACGGCCTGCCGGACCATCGCGAGGTTCGTGATCGACGCCTATACGCCGGCCCGCGAGGCGGCCGATCCGGAAGCCGCGGTGGACGAGGTCTTCCGGATGATCGAGGCGGCCCGGGGCGCCTCGCGCTTCGCCTGAGCCGGACGTGCGGTGCCCGGGCCGGGCCGGCGGCGGCTCGCCCTCGGCTCCGCCCGTCCTGCCCGGTTCACTGGTCCACCCCATTCGGTCAGTCCGCTGGGTTCGGTCAGTCCACGAGGGTGCTCCAGAAAGCACGGCCGACCGTAGTCGGGACTCGCCCTCCCAGTGCGGTGGCCCGATGAACTCCTGGCCGGTGCAGTCGGCCGGATCGGGATGCGCCTCGGGCTCGTGTGCTCAGCCTCGCCAGAGCAACTCCAGCCTCGGGGCGGGTGAATGGCAGGGTGGTGCTCATGCCCAGTGACCGTCTCATGCGCATCCACAGCCCCGAGTTCCAGGCCATGGCCGACAGGGTCCTGCGGGCCACCGAGCTGACCTCCCGGCTGAACGTCCTGCCCTTCGAGGACGAGGAGGGCAAGGCGGACCTGTTCGCCCAGATCCTCGGCAGGCCGCTGCCGCCCAGGACGACGATCTACCCGCCCTTCTTCACCGACCACGGCCTCCGTCTCGACCTGGCCGAGCGGGTGTTCATCAACCAGAACTGCACGTTCCTGGACTACGCGGGAATCCGGCTCGACCAACGCGTGATGGTCGGCCCGAAGGCCACGTTCATCACGAGCGGCCACCCGGTCGACCCCGAGGAGCGCCGCCACTACCTCACCGGCGGGCCCATCCACGTACAGGAGAACGTCTGGATCGGCGCCGGCGCCACGATCCTGCCGGGCGTCACGATCGGCAAGGACGCGGTGATCGCCGCCGGGGCGGTGGTGGCCGAGGACGTCCCTCCGGCCAGCCTGGTGACCGGCCCGAAGGCCACGGTGGACCGCCGGTGGTGAGGGACGTCCTCGGACGGCACGGGGGCCGGCTCCCATGGGCCCACCGAGGGAGGAAGGCGTCAGCGCCCGTTGGCAGAGGGCGCCGATGTCGTCGACCAAGCAGTTCCCAGTCACCTTTGACTGCGCGGAACCTGAGCGCCTCCCCCGCTTCTGGTGTGAGGTGTTGGGCTACGTCGCACCGCCTCCACCGGTGTTCCCGAGGGCACGGCCGTCAAGAACCGGGTGCACCTTGACGTACGGGTAGGCACGGGCCTTGTGGGTGAAGAGCGTCTCGCCGCACCGGAGGCCGAACGTGCGCGCCCGGAGCCGCTCGGCGCCGTGCACGTGCAGACGCTGTACGACGGCCACGATGTGTGCACCCCGATGCTGGACATCGAGGGCAACGGGTTCTGCAGCGACTGACCCTCCGCCGCGCGTAGGGCGGAAGCGGTGGAACACAGGGTGTGCCGGACCTGGACCGGTTCGGTCTACGGCTTGCCTGGCCCTACCCGTTCAACGCCTGTACATCCGCTACGGACGTCGAGTCGACTTCCACCACGGGGCACGGCAACGGCATGCTGCATCGCCTGTCTCCGTCGGCTGCAGGCGTCGTCCCGGACGGGATCCTGCCGCGCCGACACTTTCCTTGCGGAAACTTTTTGTGTCTCAAGGAAACGGGGCTGAAAATCACCTCCTGCCGCCTACGCGGAAGCCCGAGCCCGCCACCCCTCCGGCGTACGCGACAATGGAGCAATGACCACGCTCGCCCCCGTCCTCCCGCAGCTCCGCATCGGCCCGCACACCGTGCAGCCGCCGGTGGTGCTCGCGCCGATGGCCGGCATCACCAACGCCCCGTTCCGGACGCTGTGCCGGGAGTTCTCCGGGGGCAAGGGGCTGTTCGTCAGCGAGATGATCACCACGCGGGCGCTGGTCGAGCGCAACGAGAAGACCATGCAGCTGATCCACTTCGACGCGACCGAGACCCCGCGCTCGATCCAGCTCTACGGGGTGGACCCGGTCACCGTCGGCAAGGCGGTCCGGATGATCGTCGACGAGAACCTCGCCGACCACATCGACCTCAACTTCGGGTGCCCCGTTCCCAAGGTCACCCGCAAGGGCGGCGGCTCCGCGCTGCCGTACAAGCGGCCCCTGCTGCGGGCCATCCTCAAGGAGGCCGTCTCAGGCGCCGGCGACCTCCCCGTCACCATCAAGATGCGCAAGGGCATCGACGACGACCACCTCACGTTCCTCGACGCGGGGCGCATCGCCGTCGAGGAGGGGGTGACGGCTGTTGCCCTGCACGGGCGCACCACCGCCCAGCACTACGGCGGCACGGCCGACTGGGACGCCATCGCCCGGCTCAAGGAGCACGTCCCCGAGATCCCCGTTCTCGGCAACGGCGACATCTGGTGTGCCGATGACGCCCTGCGCATGATGCGCGAGACCGGCTGTGACGGTGTCGTCGTCGGGCGCGGGTGCCTCGGGCGGCCCTGGCTCTTCGCCGATCTGGTGAACGCCATGGAGGGCAGTGCGACCCGGCACGCGCCCACCCTCCGCGAGGTCGCGGACGTCATGGTCCGGCACGCGACGCTGCTGGGGGAGTGGATCGGCGACGAGGCCCGTGGCGTCATCGACTTCCGGAAGCACGTCGCCTGGTATCTCAAGGGCTTCGCGGTCGGCTCCGAGATGCGCAAGAAGCTGGCCGTCACCTCCTCGCTGCAGGAGCTGGGCGGTCAGCTGCACGAGCTGGACCTGGACCAGCCCTGGCCGGACGGTGCCGACGGGCCGCGCGGGCGGACCTCGGGCAACAACCGGGTCGTCCTGCCGGACGGGTGGCTCAAGGACCCGTACGACTGTGCCGGTGTCAGCGCCGATGCGGAGCTCGACACCTCCGGCGGCTGAGGCCGTACGAGAAGACCTCAGCCGCGCACGTCCGGGCCCGCCCGGCGCTCCAGCGGGGCCGCCCCCGCGGAATTCATCACGTTGAAGACCACGCTCCCCGCCCGGTAGCGGTCGTCCGTCCACTCGATGGCCCGGCCCGCCGCCGTGTACGTCAGGTGGCGCTGGCGCAGCAGCGGGCTGGCCCGGCGCACTCGCAGCAGCCGGGCGTCCTCGCTGCCCGCCGCGACCGCGTCGATCAGGTGCTCTCCGTAGTGCGCGACGATGTCCGCCCGCTCCGCGATGCTGTCCATGATCGAGACGCAGTCCTCCGGCAGATCCAGGACGGCCGGGGCCACCCAGTCCGCGTACACCGTCCGCTCCACCATCACCGGCTCGCCGTCCAGCCACCGCAGCCGCAGGACGTACAGGACCTCGCCGCCCGGCTCCGCGTCCAGGCGCTCGGCCTCCTCGTCGGTCGCGGCCCGCATCGTGCGGGTCAGGATGCGGCTGGTGACCTCGCACCCCATCGCCTGCGCCCACTGCGCGAAGCTGTTGAGCTGCTGGAAGCTCTGGCGGCGCTCCTGGCGCAGCACGACCCGGCGTGCCCCCTGCCGGGAGCCGATCAGGCCCTCGGAGGCCAGCAGCGCCACCGCCTGGCGGACCGTGCCGCGCGAGACCGCCCAGCGGGCGGAGAGGTCGCTCTCGGACGGCAGCCGGGAGCCGAGCGGGTAGGTGCCGGTGCGGATGGCGTGCCGCAGCGACTCGGCGATCTCCCGGTAGCGCGTAGCGCCCACGCGTCCCCCTCGGCTTTCCATGCGCAGGATGGGCTGTGTACAGGTCCGTTGCTCGGTGACGGTCCTGCGGCTCACTCTAGCGTCGTCGCAGCGCGTTTCAATGCGAGGCCGTTATCTACCAGAACCCCTGGATAGTGCGCTTTCCTCTTCCCGCCCTCTTGCGGCATCAGACATGGGACGTTAACTTCCCGGACACCTGGCCCGGGCGAACTGGTGCCAGCTTGTATGAACAAGTGGCCCTCATGCTTCGCTTCTGGGAGACCTACCGTGCGCAGAGCCCGACCCCGTCCCCGTGTCCGTGCCAACAGCCGTGCCGTTGCCGCCATCGCCCTCTCCACCGCCGCCCTCACGGCCCTCACCGCGTGCGGCGCCGCGCCCGAGGAGAAGGCCGAGACCGGCGCGAATGGGGTGAAGTCCACCGAGGCCGCCTCGGTCGCCGACTTCGGCGGGCTGGAGAAGCTGGTCGCCGCCGCCGAGAAGGAAGGCGAGCTCAACGTGATCGCCCTGCCGCCGGACTGGGCGAACTACGGCGAGCTGATCAAGACCTTCCAGGCCAAGTACAAGGTCAAGATCAAGAGCGAGAACCCCGACGGCTCCAGCTCCGACGAGATAGCCGCAGTCAAGTCCCGCAAGGGCCAGAAGCGCGCCCCCGACGTCCTCGACCTCGGCATCGCCTTCGCCCGCAGCGGAGCCTCCGAGAACCTCTTCGCCCCGTACAAGGTCGCCACCTGGGACAAGATCCCCGACAGCCAGAAGGACGCCGACGGCCGCTGGTACAACGACTACGGCGGCTACGTCTCCATCGGCTGCGACGCCGCCCGCATCAAGACCTGCCCCGAGACCTTCGCGGACCTGCTGAAGCCCGAGTACAAGGGGAAGGTCGCCCTCAACGGCAACCCGACCAAGTCCGGCTCCGCGTTCGGCGGCGTGTACGCGGCGTCCCTGGCCAGCAAGGGCTCGTTCGGGGACATCCAGCCCGGCATCGACTTCTTCGGCAAGCTCAAGAAGAGCGGGAACTTCATCCCCGTCGAGTCCACCCCGGCCACCGTCGAGAAGGGCGAGACGCCGATCAGCATCGACTGGGACTACCTGAACGCCGGGTACGCCGACCAGTTCAAGGGCAAGGGCGTCGACTGGAAGGTCTCCGTGCCGAAGGACGGGGTCTACGCCCAGTTCTACTCGCAGGCCATCAACAAGGACGCCCCGCACCCGGCGGCCGCCCGCCTGTGGATGGAGTACCTGTACAGCGCCGAGGGCCAGAACCTCTGGCTCAAGGGGTACGCCCGACCGGTGCTGCTGCCCGCCATGACCGAGGACGGGACGGCCGACAAGGCCTTCGTGGCCAAGCTTCCCGCCGTCGAGGGCACGCCGACGTTCCCCTCCTCCGAGGAGCTCGACAAGGCCAACGCCACGCTCTCCGAGAACTGGGACAAGGCCGTCTCCTGATGACCCCTTCCCACCCGACCGCCGCCCCGGGACCCGGGGCGGCCCCTGTGAAGGCCGGTGGCCCGACGCGCCGCCGCCGGCCGCCCCGCGCCTGGCTCGGGGCCCTCCCGCTGCTCGTCTTCGCCGGACTCTGCTTCGGACTGCCCGCCGGCGCCCTGCTGTACGGGGCCATCACCCGTACCGACCCGGTCGCCGGCACCACCGAGATCACCGGCGAGCACCTCCAGCGCTCGCTCCAAGGGCCCTACCTCGCCTCGCTCACCGGCAGTGTCCAGCTGTCCGCGCTGACCGCCGCCATCGCCACCGTCTTCGGTGTGCTGATCGCCCAGGCCGTCGTCACCTCCCGGCGCGGCGCGCTGCGCGGGGCCGTGCTCACCGCCTCCGGGGTGCTCGCCAACTTCGGCGGCATCCCGCTGGCCTTCGCCTTCGTCGCCACCCTCGGCATCTCCGGTGTGGTCACGCAGCTCGGGCACCTGGACGCGCTCGGCTGGAACCTCTACTCCTTCACCGGGCTCACCGTCATCTACCTCTACTTCCTCATCCCGCTCATGGTGATCGTCGTCGTCCCGGCGCTGGACGGACTGCGCCCCCAGTGGCGCGAGGCCGCCCGCAACACCGGCGCCACCACCTGGCAGTTCTGGCGGTACGTCGGGCTGCCGGTGCTCGCGCCCTCGCTGCTCGGCGGGTTCGTCCTCCTCTTCGGCAGCGCCTTCGCCGCGCACGCCACGGCCGCCGCCCTCGTCGGCGGCTCCGTACCGCTGGTCACCCTGAAGATCGCCGACGCGCTCTCCGGGAACGTCCTGGTCGGCCAGGAGAACGTGGCGCTGGCCCTGAGCCTCGACATGATCGTGATCGCCGGACTGGTGATGGCGGTCTATCTGCCCCTCCAGCGACGGAGCTCCCGATGGCTGCACTGACCACCGCCGCCCCCGCGACCGAGGCCCCGGTGCCGGTGCCGGTGAAGGCCGGCCGCTCCCACCCGCGCTACTGGCGCGGTGCCGTACTGGCGATGGCCGGGCTCTACTTCGTCACCCCGCTGCTCTCCTCGTTCGTCTTCACCGTCCATGTGCCGAACCAGGGCCTCACCTTCGAGGCCTACAGCGGCATCCTGTCGGCCGACGGCTTCACCGAAAGCCTGTTCCTCTCGCTCTCCCTCGCCGCCGCCACGATCGCGCTGGCCCTGCTGCTCGTCGTCCCCGCGCTCGTCGCGGTGCGGCTCGGACCGCCCCGGCTGCGGGCCGTCGTCGAGATCGTCTGCATGCTGCCGCTGGTGGTGCCGCCGATCGCCCTGGTCACCGGGATCGCCACCGTGCTGCGCTGGGGGCCCGACCACTTCTCGCGCACCCCGCTCTACCAGACCTTCCTCGCCGTGCAGAACGAGTCGTTCCCGGTGGTGCTGGTCCTCGCCTACACCGTGCTGGCGCTGCCGTTCGTGCACCGCTCGCTGGACGCGGGGCTGCGCGCCGTCGACGTACCCACGCTGGTGGAGGCGGCCCGCAACTGCGGGGCCGGCCGGTTGCAGGTGATCGTGAGCGTCATCCTGCCCAACCTGCGCTCCTCGCTCGCCGGGGCCTCCTTCCTCACCCTGGCGCTGGTGCTCGGTGAGTACACCGTCGCCTCGCTGCTGGGGTTCCGGCCCTTCGCGGTGTGGATCGTCACCGTCTCCGGCGCCGAGGCCCGGATGTCGGTGGCCGTCTCCCTGCTCTCCCTGCTCATCACCTGGGCCCTGCTGCTCGTCCTCTCGCGCGCCGGAACCGGGTCCTCCGCCTCGGCCACCGCGGTCCCGGCCGGTCCGGCCACGGTGACCCCGGCCGTCGGCGCCGCCGCATCCGCACCGGCTGACGCCACGGCCCCGGCCGCCGCCCCCACCTCCGTACCCGGCAAGGAGTAGCCACCCATGTCAGCCTTGCCCACCGCCGCCCCCCGTCCCGAGCCGGCCGAAGCCGCCGCGCGGGAAGGACGGGACGTCACCGGAGCCCGGGTGGAGTTCCGCTCCCTGCGCCGGGCGTTCGGCCCCACCGTGGCCCTCGACGGACTCGACCTCACCGCCGAACCGGGCGAGCTCCTCGCCCTCCTCGGCCCCTCCGGCTGCGGCAAGACCACCGCGCTGCGGGTCATCGCCGGGTTCGAGCAGCCCGACTCCGGTGAGGTCCTCGTCGACGGCGAGGACATCACCCCGGTCCCCGCCAACCGGCGTGACGCCGGGATGGTCTTCCAGTCCTACAGCCTCTTCCCGCACCTCAACGCCCGCGACAACGTGGCCTTCGGCCCCCGCATGCGGGGCGTCGCCACTGCCGAACGGCACGCCACCGCGAACGAGCTCCTCGAACTCGTCGGGCTCCCCGCCCACAGCGACCGCTTCCCGCACCAGATGTCCGGCGGCCAGCAGCAGCGCGTCGCCCTGGCCCGCGCGCTCGCCCTGCGCCCCCGGGTCCTGCTCCTGGACGAGCCGCTCTCGGCACTCGATGCCAAGGTCCGGCTCACCCTGCGCGAGGAGATCCGCCGCCTCCAGCTGGCGCTCGGGATCACCACCGTCTTCGTCACCCACGACCAGGAGGAGGCCCTCTCCATGGCCGACCGGGTCGCCGTCCTCAACGCGGGCCGCCTGGAGCAGTGCGCGCCCCCGGCCGAGCTGTACGAGCGCCCCGCCACGCCGTTCGTCGCCGAGTTCGTCGGCACCATGAACCGGGTGCCGGGGCAGTTGACCGGCGACGGTTCCGTGGTCGTCGCGGGCGCCCCGCTCCCGGTCGACGGTGACGTTCCGGCGGGCCGGGGCCCGGTCGACGTCCTCATCCGGCCCGAGAACATCGGCGTCAGCGCCGACGCGGACGGTACGGCCACGGTCGTCTCCGCCGCCTTCCTCGGCTCGGTCACCCGGGTCCTCCTCGACCTGCCGGACGGCGTCGCGGTCAAGGCCGACCTCGCGTCGCGGGACGCCGCGGAGCTCGCTCCCGGGGTACGGGCCCGGGTCGTCCCGGTCAGGCGCCCGGTGCTGGTCGTGCCCGTACGGGGGACGGCGGCACCCGATGCCGTGAACGCCGACGCCCCCCGGGTGGACGCGTGAAGACGACAGCCCCCGCCGCCCTCCCCGTCGCCGTCCTCTTCGACATGGACGGCACCCTCGTCGACACCGAGGTGCTCTGGTGGGAGACGGCCCGCGAGGTCGCGGCCGGGCTCGGCCACCGGCTGAGCGACGCGGACGCCCCGGAGGTCGTCGGCCGGGCCGTCGCCGACACCGCCGCTCATCTGATCGAGGTGACGGGCGGTGACTCCTCAGCCCTCCCCGACACCGCCGCCGAACTGACCGACTCCTTCTTCCGGAAGGTCGACGCGGGCGCCCCGCTGCGCCCCGGGGCCGCCACGCTGTTGGCCTCGCTCGAAGGCGCCGGGGTGCCGTTCGCCCTGGTCAGCGCCTCGCCCAGGAGCGTGGTGGACGCGGTGGTGGCCGGGGCGCTGGCCGGGGTGGACTTCGCCTTCACGCTGTCGGCCGACGACACCGTACGGACGAAGCCACACCCGGATCCGTACCGGGCGGCGGCCGAGCGGTTCGCCGCCGACCCCGCCGCCTGTGTGGCGGTCGAGGACTCCCCGGACGGCACCGCCTCCGCCGACGCCGCCGGGTGCGCGGTGCTGGTGGTTCCGTCGCTGCTCCCGGTCGCCCCAGGGCGGGGTCGGACATTCGCCCGTAGCCTGGAAGAGGTGGACCTCGGGGTGCTGAGCGACTGCCTGCGGCGTCCCTGAGGCGTCCGAATCCTGAAATCCAGGGTCCGAAACCAGCGTGATTCGCGCCACCCTTGATCGGGGTTGCGCTCAGATGAGCGTTCTGGCGGTGGCTGCACTTCTGGAAGGCCTGGCACTCAGTGCCACGTAGCAACCTTCGAGAAGTGTACTCAGGTGCGAGATGGTTCGCTCAGATGAGAGTCAAGGGTCAAGAAATGGCCATGCTGCCTTCAGGAGCTGAACGGAGGGCCGCGGCCCGCCCGTCGGAGAGCTTCTTTAGATCTGCTGGCGGACGGGTGGTTGCGGCCGCATGACGACCAAGTGGACGTACCCATACACCTTCGATCTGGGTATGTTCCTGGCCGTCAGGGCAGCCACCGCGTCCTCGAGGAGTCGAGACCCGTGTCGGAAAACAAAGATCCCCAGAAGTTCGTCTACGACTTCACCGAGGGCAACAAGGATCTGAAGGACCTTCTGGGTGGCAAGGGTGCCAACCTCGCCGAGATGACCAACCTCGGGTTGCCCGTCCCTCCGGGCTTCACCATCAGCACCGAGGCCTGCAAGGTCTACCTGGAGAGCGGGCAGGCGCCGAAGGCGCTGCGCGACGAGGTGAGTGCGCACCTCACCGCGCTGGAAGAGCGGATGGCCAAGAAGCTCGGCCAGGCCGACGACCCGCTGCTGGTCTCGGTCCGCTCGGGCGCCAAGTTCTCCATGCCCGGCATGATGGACACGGTCCTCAACATCGGCCTCTCCGACGCCTCGGTGGCCGGCCTCGCCACCCAGTCCGGTGACGAGCGCTTCGCCTGGGACTCCTACCGGCGCCTCATCCAGATGTTCGGCAAGACCGTGCTCGGTGTCGACGGCGACCTCTTCGAGGAGGCCCTGGAGGACGCCAAGGCGGCGAAGAAGGTCACGGTCGACACGGACCTGGCCGCGGCCGACCTGAAGAAGCTCGTCAAGCAGTTCAAGAAGATCGTCCAGGACCAGGCCGGACGCGAGTTCCCGCAGGACGCGCGGGAGCAGATGGACCTGGCCATAAACGCGGTCTTCGACTCGTGGAACACCGACCGCGCCAAGCTCTACCGTCGTCAGGAGCGCATCCCCGGCGACCTGGGCACAGCGGTCAACGTCTGCTCGATGGTCTTCGGCAACCTCGGCCCCGACTCCGGTACGGGCGTCGCCTTCACCCGCGACCCGGCCAGCGGACACCAGGGCGTCTACGGCGACTACCTCCAGAACGCGCAGGGCGAGGACGTCGTCGCCGGCATCCGCAACACGGTGCCGCTCGCCGATCTGGAGTCGATCGACAAGAAGTCGTACGACCAGCTCATGCAGATCATGGAGACGCTGGAGAACCACTACAAGGATCTCTGCGACATCGAGTTCACCATCGAGCGCGGCCAGCTCTGGATGCTCCAGACCCGGGTCGGCAAGCGCACCGCCGGTGCCGCCTTCCGGATCGCCACCCAGCTCGTCGACCAGGGCCTGATCGACGAGGCCGAGGCCCTCCAGCGCGTCAACGGCGCCCAGCTCGCCCAGCTGATGTTCCCGCGCTTCGACGACGAGGCGAAGACCGAGCTGCTCGGCCGGGGCATCGCCGCCTCGCCGGGCGCCGCCGTCGGCAAGGCCGTCTTCGACTCGTACACCGCGATCAAGTGGTCCCGCTCCGGCGAGAAGGTCATCCTGATCCGCCGCGAGACCAACCCCGACGACCTCGAAGGCATGATCGCCGCCGAGGGCATCCTCACCTCGCGCGGCGGCAAGACCTCGCACGCGGCGGTCGTGGCACGCGGCATGGGCAAGACCTGTGTCTGCGGCGCCGAGGACCTGGAGGTCGACACCAAGCGCCGCCGGATGACGGTGGGCGGCAAGGTGATCGAGGAGGGCGACCTCGTCTCGATCGACGGCTCCACCGGCAAGGTCTACCTGGGCGAGGTGCCCGTCGTACCCTCGCCGGTCGTCGAGTACTTCGAGGGCCGGATGCACGCGGGCGCCGACGACGCCGACGAGCTGGTCGCCGCCGTGCACCGGATCATGGCGTACGCGGACCGGGTCCGGCGGCTGCGGGTGCGGGCCAACGCGGACAACGCCGAGGACGCCCTGCGGGCCCGCCGCTTCGGCGCCCAGGGCATCGGCCTGTGCCGCACCGAGCACATGTTCCTCGGTGAGCGCCGTGAGATGGTCGAGAAGCTGATCCTGGCGGACACCGACGACGAGCGCGAGAGCGCGCTCGCCGCCCTCCTCCCGCTCCAGAAGGCCGACTTCATCGAGCTGTTCGAATCGATGGACGGGCTGCCCGTCACCGTACGGCTGCTCGACCCGCCGCTGCACGAGTTCCTCCCCGACATCACCGAGCTCTCCGTCCGCGTCGCGCTCGCGGAGTCCCGCAAGGACGCCAACGAGAACGACCTGCGCCTCCTCCAGGCGGTCCACAAGCTGCACGAGCAGAACCCGATGCTGGGTCTGCGCGGGGTGCGCCTCGGGCTCGTCATCCCCGGCCTGTTCGCCATGCAGGTACGGGCCATCGCCGAGGCGGCGGCCCAGCGCAAGAACGCCAAGGGCGACCCGCGCCCCGAGATCATGATCCCGCTCGTCGGCACGGTCCAGGAGCTGGAGATCGTCCGCGAGGAGGCCGACCGGGTCATCGCCGAGGTCCAGGCGGCCACCGGCACCGACCTGAAGCTGACCATCGGCACGATGATCGAACTGCCGCGTGCCGCGCTGACGGCGGGCCAGATCGCCGAGGCCGCCCAGTTCTTCTCGTTCGGTACCAACGACCTGACCCAGACGGTGTGGGGCTTCTCCCGCGACGACGTGGAGGCCTCGTTCTTCACCGCGTACCTGGAGAAGGGCATCTTCGGGGTCTCCCCGTTCGAGACCATCGACAAGGACGGCGTCGGCGCGCTGGTGCGCAGCGCGGTGGAGGCCGGCCGGGCCACCCGCCCGGACCTCAAGCTCGGCGTCTGCGGCGAGCACGGTGGTGACCCGGAGTCGGTGCACTTCTTCCATGAGGTGGGCCTGGACTACGTCTCCTGCTCGCCGTTCCGCATCCCGGTGGCCCGCCTGGAGGCGGGCCGGGCGGCTGCGCAGTCGCGCGGGAGTGACAGCCGCTGATGCGGTACCAGTGACCAACTCCGGTTATTTCCAAGGGAATTGGACCGAGCCCCTCACCGGCCCGCCACCCTGACGAGATCTCCGGAACACCGAGAAGCGGCGGCACCCTGTGCGGGGGTGCCGCCGCTTCGTCCTGCCTGCGGAATATGTGGTGGCCATCGCCCCGAGCGGCCGCGGAGCGGAATGCGCGCTACCGATGTGTCCTGGCACACATTGCTTCGTTTAATGCGCAAAGAAATTGGGGGGCGGCCGTCCGGTGGACCGGGGTGCGGTCCATGGATCCCCACCCATGGACCGCACCCGGCTTACCCCCGTCGGGTACGGAGCCGCACCGTCGCCCGCCGCCGCCGAACACATAAAGCCCCCCACGGCCTTCACGTGCTCATCCGGCGGGCACCGGATGCGTACCCGACGTCGTACAGCTTTTCGGGTGAAGCGGAACGGGGCGAGACGTTTCACTTCTGGCCGAAACCCTGTGGTGACCTCCTGTGACGGTCCGCATACCCTTCGGTGGGGGCAATTGCGGATGCAACAGGTGGGGGAGTAGTGCTGCGTATCCATGTGTCCAGGCTGGACCTTTCGCGGGTGCGGATGGCCACGAGGCCGGACGCGATGTGGGAAACGATTCTCAGTTTTCACCGGCTGAGGGACCGGCGGGCTTCGACGGTGTTCGGGAAATGGCGGACCGAAACGCGAGCTCGGTTGAATGGTGAAGCACAGCTGCTGTCGGCGGTCGTCCCGCCCCGCGGTTATTTCCCCGATTTCCTGACGCCCTCGCAGGAAGGCGCCGAGCCTTTCGGGCTCGACGTGGGAATGGAGGCCCTGCGGGACACCCCCGCCGACCGCATCCGCCGCGAGCTGGACCTCATGGTGGCCGGACGGCGGCGGCAGCGGGGCGGACGGGGGCCCGGCTGCCCGGACGCCGGTGCGGGGCGGGTCACGGCCGCGCTGCCCGCCGCGCTCTCCGAGGGCCGCGCCGAACCCCTGGCCCGGCTCATCGGGGCGCTGCGCAGCTACCACGACGCCGCCGTCGAGCCGTACTGGCCGCACATCCGGGCCAGCATCGAGGCCGACCGGGCCGTGCGGGGCCGCGCGCTCCTGAACGGCGGAGCCGACGGGCTGCTGGGCGCCCTGCCGCCGATGATCCGGTGGCGGGCGCCCGTGCTGGAGGCGGACTACCCCGTCGACCGCGACCTCCACCTCGACGGGCGCGGGCTGCTGCTCCAGCCCTCGTTCTTCTGCCGGGGCACCCCCGTCGTCTACCGCGACCCGTCGCTCCCGCCCGTGCTCGTCTACCCGGTCACCCACCCCGGCGCCCCGGAGTTCGCCGAGCCCGGACCCTGGCTCGGCAGGCTCGTGGGCCACACCCGCTCCGCCATCCTGCAGTCCATAGGCAACGGCTGCACGACGAGTGAACTGGCCCGCCGGGCCGGGGTGTCACTCGCCTCGGCGAGCCAGCATGCCTCCGTCCTGCGCGAGGCGGGCCTGGTCCTGACCCTGCGCCACGGCAGCTCGGTGCTCCACACCCTGACCCCGCTGGGCGGCTCCCTGCTCCGGGGCGGCGCCCCGCTCGCCCTGTCCTGAGGGGACGCCCGCCGCCGGGAGCCCCGGGGGAAATCCGTCGCGCGTACGGCGATGAGTTCCGGGCGGCCCCGCCGTCTACCCCTTCGAGAGCGCCGGACGAACCACCGCGGCGCGACGGAACCCAGGAAGAGGCAACGACCATGGCTCAGATGATCTTCGTGAACCTGCCGGTGAAGGACCTGGAGACCACGAAGGGCTTCTTCGGGAAGCTCGGCTACGGCATCAACCCGCAGTTCAGCGACGACAAGACCGCGTGTGTGGTCATCAGCGACACGATCTTCGTCATGCTGCTGACGGAGCCGCGCTTCAAGGAGTTCACCAAGAAGGACATCGCGGACGCCTCGACGACGACCGAGGCCATCTTCGCCCTGAGCGCCGACAGCCGCGAGAAGGTCGACGAGCTGGCCGACGCGGCGCTGGCGGCCGGCGGTTCCCCGGCGGGCGAGACGCAGGACCTGGGCTTCATGTACGGCCGCTCCTTCCAGGACCCCGACCACCACATCTGGGAGGTCATCTGGATGGACCCCTCCGCCGTCGAAGGTCAGGGCTGAGCCGGAGGGCGTGCGCCGGGGCCGGCGGGGGAGCCCCGGCGCACACCGGGCGTCAGCTGCGGAACGGCCCCGTCACCTCGTACGTGATGCCACCGGACGAGCTGCCGCTGGTGCCGCGCTGCGAGGAGAAGTAGAGCCGCTTGCCGTTCGGGGAGAACGCCGGGCCCGTGATCTCCGAGCCGGACTGGCCGGTGATCCGCAGGAACGGCGCCACCGTGTCATTCGGCGTGATCAGGCAGATCTCCATGTTTCCGCCGTCCTCCGCCACGTACAGATCGCCGGAGCCGGCCCGGGTGACGTTGTCGACACCGGTGAGCGGGGCCGCGCCGCCCGTCACCAGCGAGTCGTCGTACGTCAGCGAGATCGACGAGGTGTTCGCGTCGTACGCCCACACCCGGTTGTCGCCCTTGGTGGTGAACCAGCAGGTGCCCGCCGCGTAGAAGCAGCCCTCGCCGCCGTTGAAGACCTTGGCGCCGGAGACCTGGTGGCGGGTCTGGGTCGAGGAGGCCGCCGGGTCCGGAACGTTCGCCCAGGTCACAGCCCCGGAGGTGCCCGTGCCCGCCACCAGCACCTGGAGCGTGCCGCTGGACAGGTTGCCCCAGGTGGTGGGCCGGAAGCGGTAGAAGCGGCCGTCGCTCTCGTCCTCGGTGAGGTAGATGTAGCCGTGGTCGGGGTCCGCCGCGGCCGCCTCGTGCTTGAACCGGCCGAGCGCGGGCCGCCGCACGGCAGCGTTCACGCCCCACGGGTCGGTCTCGTAGACGTACCCCCGGGTGACCTCCTCGCAGGAGAGCCAGGTGTTCCACGGGGTGGAGCCGCCCGCGCAGTTGATGTTCGTCCCCGACAGGATCCGGTACGCGGACGTCACCGTCCCCGAGGAGTCGAACCGCACGGCGCTCGCGCCGCCGCCGCTGCCGGCGGAGACCTCGGCGTTGGAGACGTAGATCCACCCCGAGCCGTCGGCGTAGGTCGCCCCGCCGTCGGGGGCGCTGTGCCAGCGGTAGGAGGTGCCCGCCACGGTCTGCCCCGACCGGGCGATGATGCGGCTGGTGAAGCCGCTCGGCAGCTGGATGCCGTTGCCGTTGGCCGCCTGCAGCGCGCCGTAGGGCCCGGGGGCCGGCTGGGCGGGTGCGGCGGAGGCGGCGCCGCGCCACAGGGTGCCGCCGAAGGCCGCCGCCGAGGTGCCGACCACCGCCGTGCGCAAGAAGGTCCGACGTTCCACGATCACTCCACGGATGAGTGAGGGCCCGCCGCTCCGGACGGATCGGCGGGTCGCGCGTCAGGACTGTAGGAGTGCGCAGTTGACGGGGCGTCAACGCCCGGTGAATGCCAGAGGGCCGGGGCAGGGCCGGGGACTGCGCCACCCGCGCCGGGCCGGGCCGGAGGTCACTCCACCCGCACCGCGTACACCGGCACCGACACCTCCTCGTCGTCCAGGCACACCCCCGTGGCCAGGTCGAAGCGCTGTTTCAGCAACGGCGAGGCCACGAACGGCCGCCCGCCCGCCGAGCCGAGCAGCCCGCGGGAGAGGACGTACGCCCCGGTGAACGGGTCCCGGTTGCCGATCGCGTGCACCGCACCCGAGCGGTCCTTGAACAGGGCCGCCTGCCCGCCGTCCGGCAGCAGCACCGCGGCGCCGCGCCCGGGGCTCAGCCGGTCAAGGTCGCAGACGGTGAGCCAGCCGTCGGCGTGGGCGACCCGGACGACGGCCGGAGCGGTGATCGGAGGGGTGGTGGTCATCAGGACGGGGTCCCTTCGAGGGTGCGGACGGCGAGCACGGGGCCCGCGAGCAGTTCCAGGTCGGGCTTGATCTGGTCCCGCTCCGGGACGAACCTCACCGAGGGGTCCGGGGCGTCGGGGGCGTTGACGAAGGTCACGAACCGCCGCAGCCGTTCCGGGTCGTTGATGGTCTCGGCCCACTCGTCGCGGTAGCCGGCCACATGGTCGGCCATCAGCCTCTCCAGCTCGTCGCAGAGCCCCAGCGAGTCATGGACGACGACATCCCGTACGTGTTCCAGGCCGCCGTCGATCCGCTCCAGCCAGGCCGAGGTGCGCTCCAGGCGGTCCGCCGTGCGGATGTAGAACATCAGGAACCGGTCGATGAGCCGCACCAGCCCGGCATCCGAGAGGTCCTGCGCCAGCAGGTCGGCGTGGCGCGGGGTGGCCCCGCCGTTGCCGCCGACGTAGAGGTTCCAGCCGCCGGCCGTGGCGATGATCCCGAAGTCCTTGCCCCGGGCCTCCGCGCACTCGCGGGCGCAGCCGGAGACGGCCGACTTGAGCTTGTGCGGGGAGCGCAGACCCCGGTAGCGCAGCTCCAGGTCGATGGCCATCCGTACGGAGTCCTGCACGCCGTATCGGCACCAGGTCTGCCCCACACAGGACTTGACCGTACGCAGCGACTTCCCGTACGCGTGCCCGGACTCGAAGCCGGCGTCCACCAGCCGGGCCCAGATGGCCGGTAGTTGGTCGACCCGGGCGCCGAAGAGGTCGATGCGCTGGCCGCCGGTGATCTTCGTGTAGAGGCCGAAGTCGCGGGCGACCTCGCCGATCACGATGAGCTTCTCCGGGGTGATCTCGCCGCCCGGGATGCGCGGGACGACCGAATAGGAGCCGTTGCGCTGGAGGTTGGCGAGGAAGTGGTCGTTGGTGTCCTGGAGGGCCGCCTGCTCCCCGTCCAGGACGTAACCGCTGGCGCCGACGGTCGGGGCGAGCGAGGCGATGACCGAGCCGACCGTCGGCTTGCAGACCTCGCAGCCCTCCCCGCCGCGCGCCTCCTCGCGGCCGTGCGAGTCGAGCAGGGCGGTGAAGGAGGTGACGCCCAGCGTGCGGACGATCTCGTACAACTCGCTGCGGCCGTAGGCGAAGCAGCCGCACAGCCCGGTGTCCTGGTTCTGCGGCAGCAGCTGCCCGATCACCTTGACGCAACTTCCGCAGCCCGTCCCGGCCCTGGTGCACTTCTTCACCTCGGGCAGCGTGGTGTGCTCGCAGATCGCGCCCTTGGTCACGTTGTGGCAGGAGCAGATGACGGCGTCGTCAGGCAGCGCGGAGGGCCCCAGCGTCACCGGCCCGCCCGCCCCGGCGGGCAGTACCAGCTGCTCGGGGGAGACCGGCAGGACGCTCCCCGTCATCGGCCGCAGGGTGCCGTAGTCATCGGCGTCCCCGACCAGCACCCCGCCCAGCAGGGTGCCGTCCGCCCCGATGACCAGCTTCTTGTAGACGCCGGAGCGGGAGTCGGCGTACACCACGTCCAGCGCGCCCTCCGCGCTCCCGTGCGCGTCGCCGAACGAGGCCACGTCCACGCCGAGCAGCTTCAGCTTTGTCGACATGTCTGCTCCGGTGAACCCGGCCCGCCCGCCGCCGAGCACCTCGGCCACGGTCTCCGCCATCTCGTAGCCCGGCGCCACCAGACCGTAGACCCGCCCGTCGGAGGCGAGCGCGCACTCACCGATCGCGAACACGGCGGGGTCGGATGTCCGGCACGCGTCATCGACCACGATCCCGCCGCGATCCCCGACCGCGAGCCCGCACTCCCGGGCAAGCTGGTCGCGCGGCCGCACACCCGCCGAGAAGACGACGAGATCGGTGGCGAGCGAGGACCCGTCGGAGAGCGCCATCCCGTTGACCGCCCCGTCCTCGCCCGCGGTGACCTCCTGCGTACCGACCCCGGTGTGGACGGTCAGCCCCATCCCCTCGATCGTCCGCAGGAGGGCCGCACCCCCGCCCTCGTCCACCTGGACCGGCATCAGCCGGGGCGCGAACTCCACCACGTGGGTGCGCAGCCCGAGCCCCTTGAGCGCCCCCGCCGCTTCCAGGCCGAGCAGCCCGCCCCCGACCACTGCGCCGGTCTCCGCCCCCTTCGCGTACTCCTCGATCGCGAGCAGGTCCTCGATCGTCCGGTACACGAAACAGCCCCGGGCGTCCTTCCCCGGCACCGGCGGCACGAACGGGTACGAGCCCGTCGCCAGCACCAGCGTGTCGTACGGAAACACCGCCCCGGACCGCGCGGTCACCGTGCGACCGGCCCGGTCGATGCGCTCGGCCGGGTCGCCGACGTACAGCTCGATGCCGTGCTTCTCCATGAACTCCGGCTCCACCAGCGAGAGTTGCTCGGGGGTCCGCCCGGCGAAGTACGAGGTGAGCTGCACCCGGTCGTAGGCGGGCCGGGGTTCCTCGCAGAGCACGACGACCCGGGCCCGCCCGGCGGCCGGGGTCAGCCCGCGCGCGGCCAGGGACTCCAGGAACCGCTGGCCGACCATGCCGTGCCCGACGAGGACGAAGGTGGGGGTGTTCGGGATGGTGGTTTCCGGCATCTCAGTGGCCTCCGTCGTCGGTGAGCAGGTGGAGCAGGGACATGGCGGGGGGCAGCGGTTCGTCGTCCTGCCAGGTGCGGGCGAGGCTGGAGACCGCGCCGAGGTCGCCCAGGAGCACCCCGCCGGCCAGTCGGCCCTCGCGTACGACGACCGTGCGGTACGCGCCCCGGGTGGCGTCGGCCAGCCGGATCACGTCGTCGCCCGGCAGCGGACGGGCCTCGCCGAAGGCGGCCAGGTCGAGAGCTTCCGGGGGCCCCGGTGAGTCGAAGGATCCGGCCGACGGGGAGCGCAGGGTCAGCCGGGTCAGCGCCCGGGTGCCCTCGTAGCGGGCGGGCCGCCCGGCCAGCACCTCGGCCAGCACGTCGGCCTGTTCCAGCGCGGGGCCGGCCAGTCCGTAGAGCGTGGAGCGGTGCTCGGCGCAGTCGCCGAGGGCGTGGATGTACGGGTCCGAGGTGCGCAGCTCGTCGTCGACCACGATCCCCTTGCGGACGTCGAGTCCGGCGGCCTGGGCGAGCCCGGTCCTGGGCCGCACGCCGCAGGCCAGCACGGTGAGGTCGGCGGCGAGCTCGTAACCGTCGGCGAGCTGGACGGCCCGTACGGACTCCGTGGTGGTCGTGGTCGTGGTCGTGCAGCGCAGCCCCCGCACCCGGCACTCGGTGTGCACCTCCACCCCGAGCGCTTCCAGGTGGACGCGCAGCAGGGCGGCCGCCTCCGGGTCGAGCTGGCGCTCCATGAGGTGCTCGCCCTGCTGGACCAGCACCACCTGTGCACCGCACTCCGCGAGCGCCCGGGCCGCCGAGACCCCGAGGAGCCCGCCGCCGATGACGACCGCCCGCACTCCGGGGCGTACGGCGGCGCGCAGGGCCAGGGCGTCGTCGAGCGTGCGGAAGGGGTGGACCCCGTCCGGCAGGGTGGCGCCGAGCCCGCGCAGTGGCGGCAGCACCGGGTTGGAGCCGGTGGCCAGAACCAGACGGCCGTAACGCAGCACGCTGCCGTCGTCGCAATGGACCAGCCGGTCGGCCCGGTCGATGCGGACCGCCCGCACCCCGCGCCGTACCTCGGTGGCCGGCAGGGCGATGACGTCCGGGGTGTACCGCCCGGCCAGCACTTCGGCCAGCAGCACCCGGTTGTAGGGGGCGTGCCGTTCCTCACCGACGACGGTGACCCCGGGGACCCGCGCGGCGAGCCGGGCACCGGCCATACCGGCGCCGATCACCACGACGGGCAAGGCGCTCTCCGTCTTCTTCCTCATGGGGAAGACAGTGGGCGACGGGTGTTACCCGGCCGCATCCCGCCGGTTTCCCGGGCGGAACCGTGCGCTCAGCGCCGTCCGGGGGCCCCTGTGAGGACCGCGGCCCAGGCGGAACGACCGGCCCCTGTGCGGACTGCGGCCCGGGCGGATCGGCCCCTGTGAGAACCGCCGACAGGCCGCCCCTTAGTGTCAAGGACATGCCCGACATCACCCTCACCACCCTGATCCTCCTCTGCCTGGCCGCGGCCGCCGCGGGCTGGATCGACGCGGTGGTGGGCGGCGGCGGGCTGCTGCTCCTGCCCGCCCTGCTGCTCGGCCTGCCGAACGTACCGGCCGCCCACATCCTCGGCACCAACAAGGCCGTCGCGATCGTCGGGACCTCGGGCGCCGCGATCACCTATGTGCGCAGGGCCCCGGTCCGTGTGGGGCTGGCGGTGCGGGTGGGGCTGATGGCGCTCGCCGGGTCGATGGCCGGGGCGTTCTTCGCCGCCGGGATCAGCAGCGAGGTGCTGCGCCCGGTGATCATGGTGGCGCTGCTCGGGGTAGCGGCCTTCGTCCTGCTGCGCCCCGCCTTCGGCACGGCGGCGGCGGGCGACACCGACGCCCGCCCGGTCACCCGGGCCCGGATCGTCACCGCGGTCGTGCTGGTCGGCGGCGGGATCGGCTTCTACGACGGCCTGTTCGGCCCGGGCACCGGCACCTTCCTGGTGCTGGCCCTCACCGCCGTGCTCCACCTGGACCTGGTGACCGCGTCGGCCACCGCCAAGATCGTCAACGTGTGCACGAACGCGGGGGCGCTGGCGATGTTCGCGTACCAGGGCACGGTCCTGTGGCAGCTGGCCGCCGTGATGGCCCTCTTCAACCTGGCGGGCGGGATGGCCGGGGCCCGCATGGCGCTGAGCCGGGGGAGCGGGTTCGTCCGGGCGGTGCTGCTGACGGTGGTGTTCTCGCTGGTGGCGAAGCTGGGCTACGACCAGTGGACCGCGTAGCAACGTGTCTCGGATTCACCGCACATCGGTGAGATGGGCGTAGGCCACCACGTTGCCCTGGTAGCCGGTCTCCTTGGAGAATCCGCCGCCGCAGGTGATCAGCCGCAGCGAGGCGTGCGGGGAGTCGCCGTAGACGCGCTGGTCGGGGAAGTCCTTGTTGTCGTACACCTCGACGGCGTCGATCGAGAAGACCGCGGTGCGTCCGTCCTCGCGGACGACCTCGACGCGGGTGCCCTTGGTGAGGGCGCCGAGGGCGTAGAAGACGGAGGGCCCCTCGGCGTTGTCGACATGCCCGGCGACGATGGCGGTGCCCTTGGCGCCGGGCGGGACCCCGTCGGCGTACCAGCCCGCGAGGTTGCGGTCCTTGTCCGGCGGGACGTCCAAGCTGCCGTCGGCGCCGAGGCCGAGCCGCATCATCGGCGCGTCCACCTCGATGCTCGGGATCCGGATGCGGACCGGGTCGGACGGGCGCAGCGGTTCGGCGACCGGGGAGCCGGGCTGGAGCTGGGGCCCGGCGGCGAAGGCCTGGGCGCCGGAGGGCTGCGGCGGGATCAGCTGGTCGCCGGAGCCGTTCTGGACGAGCCAGATACCGCACAGCACGGCGATGCCCACCAGCCAGCCCCTGGCTTTCTGCGCGCTCTGGGACACGTCGTCGTCCTCGTAAGCCTGGTGAGTCTCGGATCGAAGGCGGGCCGGGCGCGCTCGGGGACGCGCCCGGCCCGGTCGGTGCGAGGGAACGGCGGGCTCCCTCGGGCCCCTGGGCCGGTGGGCTCAGCTGCCCTCGGTGGACTCGGTCCGCCGGCGCAGCAGCCACAGGCCACCCACGGCCGCCATGCCGATCACGCCGACGCCGAGGGCCACCTCCGTGGAGTTCGGCTCGACGCTGCCGCCGACCCCGGTCCTCACATGGCCGGACGGGCGCTGGTGGTCGGGCTTGTCATGCTTGCCGCCGCCGATCACCTTCAGGTCCCCGACGGCGTCCTTGCCGTTGTCGCAGGAGACGACGATCTCGTAGACGCCGGCCCGGGTGTCGTGCGGCACGGTGAACTGGCCGACGAGCACTTCCTTGTGCGTTCCGCGGCGCACTTCGAAGTCCCCGGCGTCCAGGGAGTTCGCGTCACCGATGCCCGAGCCCTTGGGGCCGCAGGCGGTGGTGTTCACGGTGACCGTGGAGCCGGGGGGCGCGGTCGCGGGGGTGATCTCCAGCCGGCCGAAGTCGTCGTCCGCGTACGCGGACGGGGCGGCGGTGAGACCGAGCGCTATGACGGTGGCCGCGGCAGTGGCGGTACCGGTCATGAGGCGGGCGGGACTGCGCATGGGGATCCTCCGGGCAGACGGCGCGAGCGGTTGTGTCCTGTTCCCGACCTAAAGGGTGGCCGCCGCCGCACGCCTTCTGACGCCAGGTCAGTTTTCCCCCGTACGGACCGGCGCGGCACCCTTGCGGCCGGAGAATGCCGCAGGTCGCGGCGGTGCGACTGGGCCGTTCGGTTCGTGCCGCCGGGTCGTGTGCCGATCGGGTGAGACTCGCCAGAGTATGTGACCCACATCACACGCATGAGCCTGCCGGGCGCGGGCACACGCAAGGCACCCCCCCCACGGGACGGATCTCCGCCCCCCATGGCACCCGCCCCCACCGGCCTACCCCCCCCTCGGCCGGTGGGGGCGGTGTCGGATCCGCCGGGAGTGGCATCAATCGGTGCGCGCCTCACCCGCACCCGCATTCCAGGAGACCGCCGGCGGCCGCACCCGCGCGCACAACGGCTGTCCTTTCGCATCGGTCAACCCCAGCCGCCCGGTGAGCTGCCCGGAACGCGCGGCGGCTTCGAGGACCTCGGGCCCGATGTCGCTGAACATCAGCTTGGCGCGCCGGAACATGCTGAAGAGCCCGGCCCCGTCCACCGTCCCCCACGACAGATAGATGAACCGCCCGCCCAGCCGGTTCTGGATGTACGGCCCCGATACCTCGACCCCGTCCGCCGTGGCTTTCGCCGTGCACTCCAGGGTCCAGGAGGCGGTCGGCGCGTCCCCGGGATGCGGGCCGAGCAGCTCGTCGGGCCGGTCCTTGCGCTGGATGCCGACGTGGATGTTCTCGAACCCGGGGAAATCGGAGTCCGGCCCGCACCTGCGACCGGGGAGCGCTGAGGCCTCGATATGGATCTGCATGCTCCCCATGGTCCGTCACTGCGGTGGAGCGGCGGCGCCACGGTCGGTTTTCGGCCAAGGTCGACGGCCGGGCAGGGGCTGGAGTCGACGGCCGGGCAAGGCCTGGAGCCGACCGCCGGGCAAGGGCTGGAGCCGACGGCCGGGCAAGGGCTGGAGCCGGCCGCCGGGCGAGGTCAGAGAAGGTCGGCCGGCGCACTCTCGTGCGCAGCCTCCAGCCGCCCCATCACCCCCTCCATCTCCTTCGCCACCGCCTCATCACCGCTCGCGAACTCCACGGCGTCGATCCTCCGCACCGGCGCGATCCCCTGCGAGTTGCACATGAAGGCGCCCCGGTACGCGTTCAGCCCGTCCAGCGTCACCGCCCGCCGGACCGGCGGCTCCCCGGCCGCCGCGAGGCCGCGCTCCAGCAGCGTCATGGTGGTGCCGATGAGTGCGGGGGCGTCCGGCCACACCACCGAACTCCCGTCCCAGAAACCGACGTTGGTGGCGGCGCCCTCGGTCACCACCCCGCCCGGCGCGGTCAGCAGGGCCTCGTCGAATCCGGCCCGTGCGGCGAGCATCCCGTAGTACGTCTGCCCGAACTCGCCCGGCCGCTTGATGTGCGGCACGGCCCTGGAGTACGGCACCGACATCAGGCTCCGGCCCCCGGGCGCCATCGAGGCGGGCTCGCGGACGGCGACCATCACCCGCGTGCGGCTCTCCCCGGGCGGCAGGAACCCGTGCACCCGTACGGAGGCGTCCCGCAGCCCGGCACGGTCCAGGGCGCACCGGATCAGCTCCCGCACCTGACCGCCGTCCAGAGGCAGTTGGAACAGCTCCCGGTTCGCGGCGCCCAGCCGTTCGAGGTGCAGCCCGAGCCCCCGCACCCTCCGGTCCCGGACCTGCAGGGCGGTGAAGTGGCCGAACCCGAAGAGGGCGGGGACGCGGAGGTCGGTCTCGGTGGCGGGGTGGCCGTCCATCTCGACGTAGGGGCGGGGCGGGGACGGTGCGCTCGTCATGGGGCCACCGTAGATCGCGACTCCCTCTGACGGCGACTTGACCTCAACCAAGCTTGAGGGTCAAAGCTCAACGCCATGGACACCACACTCGCACCCACGACCTCCTCCGCCCCCCTCAAGGTCGCCGTCATCCTCGGCAGCAACCGGGAAGGCCGCTTCGGGCCGGTCATCGCCGACTGGTTCCTCGGCCGGGCCGCCCGGTACGACGGCATCGAGACCGAGCTCATCGATGTCGTCACCGCCCGGCTCCCCACCGCGCTCTCCTTCACCCCCACCCCCGACGAGGCCGCCCGTGTCGCGGCGGTCTCGTCGCGGCTGGCGGCGGCCGACGCGTTCGTCGTGCTCACCCCGGAGTACAACCACTCCTTCCCCGCCCCACTGAAGAACCTCATCGACTGGCACCGCGCCGAATGGCAGGCCAAACCCGTCGCCTTCGTCTCGTACGGCGGCAGGTCCGGCGGGCTGCGGGCCGTCGAGCAGCTCCGCCAGGTCTTCGCCGAGACGCACACGGTCTCCGTCCGCGACACCGTCTCCTTCCACAACGCGGGCGCCCTCTTCGACGACGAGGGGAACCACCGGGACCCGGCGGACGTCGACGCGGCGGCCAAGGCGCTCCTGGACCAGCTGGTCTGGTGGGGCAACGCCCTGCGCGACGCGCGAAACCGGCATCCGTACAGCGCCTGACCCCCGCCGGGCCGACAATCGGTGCACTGGCGGGAGCAGCCCGCCGTCCGGGCAGGAGCCCGCCGTACTCCGAGGAGACCGACGATGACAGCGCCGCCGGCATGGCTGACCGTACTGACCACGACCGACAGCGAGGAGAAGGCCCATGAGCTGGCGCAGGGGGCGGTGGAGGCCCGGCTGGCGGCCTGCGCGCAGATCTCCGCGCCCGTCACCTCCGTCTACCGGTGGCAGAACGCCATCGAGTCCTCCCAGGAGTGGCAGGTGCTCTTCAAGACGGCGGCCGAGCGCTACGAGGAGCTGGAGGCATACCTCCAGGAGGCGCACGACTACGACACCCCCGAGATCATCGCGATCCCGGTGATCCGGGGCAGCGCCCGATACCTCGGCTGGATCACGGCGGAGACGGCCCCCGCAGCCGCCCTGTGACGGCGGCCATGAGCACCCTGGACCCCAGCTCCCCGCCCACCGGCGAGCTGCCGTTCTTCGTGTACGGGACGCTGCTCCCGGGCGAACCCAACCACGACCTGTTCCTCCGCGGCCGTACGTCGGGGGAGCGGGCGGCCGTCCTGCCCCGGGCCCTGCTGTACGAGGGGCCCGGCTACCCGTACGCCATCGACGGCCACGGCCGCGTCCACGGCACCCTGCTGACCGCCGCGCCCGGGATGTACGGGGAACTGCTCGGGCTCCTGGACCATCTGGAGGAGTACCTCGGGCCCGGACACCCGCGCAATCTCTACGAGCGGGTCGTCCGCGAGGTCGAGCTGCCGGGGGAGGGGGAGGAGGAAGGCAAGGAGGGGGCCCGGGAAACCCGCGCCTGGGTCTACCTCGCCGCGGCCGCCGTCACCCGGTCCCTGCGGACGGGCGGCAGTGTCATCGCCGAAGGGCGGTGGGTCACCGGGCGGCCTCCAGGCGGACCGCGCACACCTTGAACTCCGGCATCCGCGACACCGGGTCGAGCGCCGGGTTGGTCAGCGTGTTGGCCCGGCCCTCACCCGGCCAGTGAAACGGCATGAACACCGTGTCCGCCCGGATCGCCCCGGTGATCCGGGCGGGTGCAACGGCCCGCCCGCGCCGGGACGTCACCACGACGGGCTCACCCTCGGCCACCCCGATCCGCTCAGCCAGGCGCGGGTGCAACTCCACGAAGGGGCCGGGCGCCGCCGCGTTCAGCTCGTCCACCCGGCGGGTCTGGGCCCCCGACTGGTACTGCGCCACCACCCGTCCCGTCGTCAGCACCACCGGATACTCCCGGTCCGTCTCCTCGGCCGCCGCGCGGTGCACCACCGGGACGAAGGAGGCCCGCCCGTCCTCCGTCGCGAACCGGTCCAGGAAGAGCCGGGGGGTCCCCGGGTGGTCCGCGTCGGGGCAGGGCCAGAAGACGCCGTCCTCGGCCGCGATCCGCTCGTAGGTGATGCCCGCGTAGTCCGCCGCACCGCCCGCCGAGGCCCGCCGCAGCTCCTCGAAGACCTCGGCCGGGTCGGCCGGGAACCCCTTGCCGTGGCCCAGCAGTCCGGCCAGGGCGTGCAGCACCTCCAGGTCGCTGCGCACCCCCTCCGGCGGGTCGAGCGCCCGCTGCCGCAGCAGCACCCGGCCCTCCAGGTTGGTGGTGGTCCCGCTCTCCTCCGCCCACTGCGTCACCGGCAGCACCACGTCCGCCAGCGCCGCCGTCTCGGAGAGGACGACGTCCGCCACCGCCAGGAAGTCCAGGGAGGCCAGGCGCCGTTCCACATGCGAGGCGTGCGGGGCGGAGACCACCGGGTTGGAGCCCATCACCAGCAGCGCCCGCACGTCCTGGCCCAGCGCGTCCAGCAGCTCGTACGCGCTCCGGCCCGGCCCCGGCAGGCTGTCCGGATCCACCCCCCACACCCCCGCGACATGGCGGCGGGCGGCAGGGTCGGTCAGCTTGCGGTAGCCGGGCAGCTGGTCGGCCTTCTGGCCGTGCTCCCGGCCGCCCTGCCCGTTGCCCTGCCCGGTCAGACACCCGTAACCGGACAGCGGCCTCCCCGCCCGCCCGGTGGCCAGACAGAAGTTGATCCACGCGCCCACCGTGTCCGTGCCCTTGGCCTGCTGCTCCGGGCCCCGCGCGGTCAGCACCATCCCGCTCTCCGCCCCGCAGAACAGCTCCACCGCCTCGCGCAGCCGCGCCACCGGCACCCCGCAGATCCGCTCCACCAGCTCCGGCCAGTGCGCCATCGCCCCGGCCCGCGCCGCCTCCCAACCCTGGGTGCGGGTGCGCACGAACTCCTCGTCGACCCGGCCCTCGGCCACCACCAGGTGCATCATCCCGAGCGCCAGGGCCAGATCGGTGCCGGGGCGGGGCGCCAGGTGCAGGTCGGCCTGTTCGGCGGTGCGGGTGCGGCGCGGGTCGATGACGATCAGCCGGCCCCCGTTCGCCTTCAGTTCGGTGAGATACCGCAGCGCGGGCGGCATCGTCTCGGCGAGGTTCGACCCGACCAGGATCACGCACCCCGAACGCGCAATGTCCTCCAGCGGGAACGGCAGCCCCCGGTCGAGACCGAACGCCCGCTGGTGCGCCGCCGCCGCCGACGACATGCAGAACCGGCCGTTGTAGTCGATCTGCGAGGTGGCGAGGACGACCCGGGCGAACTTCCCGAGCGCGTACGCCTTCTCGTTGGTCAGCCCGCCCCCGCCGAACACCCCCACCGCGTCCGCCCCGTGCGCCGCCCGCACTCCGCCGAGCCCTTCGGCGATCCGTCCCAGCGCCTCGTCCCAGCCCGCCTCCTCCAGCTCACCGCCGGGCCGCCTCCGTACCAGCGGGGAGGTCAGCCGGACCCCCCGGCGCAGCACGGCGGGCGCACTCCGCCCCTTGCCGCACAACGCGCCCCGGTTGACGGGGAACCCGGTGCGCTCCACCACCTCGGCCACCTCCGGGCCCGCCACCGGGCGCAGGGTCATCCCGCACTGGAGGGCGCAGTACGGGCAGTGGGTGGGCGTCTCGGTACCGGTCATGGGCCCCAGCCTGCGAGAGCGGTATTACGGGGACGGGGGCACCCGGTTACGCCGCCGGAACGCCCACCTCAGCCCGCCGCCCGGCGCGCTGTGAGGTCCCGTGCCGGAGCGCGGATGCCCACCGGCGGCGGGTCACGGCTCCACCGGCCGCAGGTGACGGCTCCACCGGCCGCGGGTCACGGCTCCACCGGCCGCGGGTGACGGCGTTGCCGCCCCTCCGTCACGGCGTTGCCGACGCCAGCGCCTCCGTCACGCCTGCCTCCCGAGGTCCCAGGAAGCGCGGGTCGGGGCGGAACAGGGCGTCCAGGGCCGCCTTGCCCGACGCGGCCAGCTCCCGGGTGCCGCCGTAGTACCAGGTCGCGTCCCGGGGCTCGTCGACCGCGACCCCGTACGCGTCGATCCCGGCGGAGCGGCACAGCGTGGTCGCCCGGTGGATGTGGAAGCCCTGGCTCACCAGCACCGCCCGGTCGACCCCGAATATCTTCCTGGCCCGCACACAGGAGTCCCAGCTGTCGAACCCGGCGTAGTCGCTGACGATCCGGTCGTCCGGCACCCCGCGCTCGGTGAGGTACGTGCGCATCGCGTCCGGCTCGTCGTACTCCGCCCGGCTGTTGTCCCCGGTGACCAGGACGACCTTCACCTTCCCGGTGCGGTACAGCTCGGCCGCCGCGTCCAGGCGGTGGGCCAGATACGGGGTCGGCCGGCCGTTCCGAAGTCCGGCGCCGAACACCATGGCGACCTCCCGGGCCGGGGCGTCCGCCGTCGTCCCCACCCGCGCGTCGGAGCCCATCCGCATCCAGGTCGCGGGCAGCAGCGCCAGCACACAGAGGGCCATCAGGCCCTGCACGGCGAGCCGCCGGCCCCGGCGGGAGCGCGGCAGCCCGAGTGCGGAGAGCCGGGGCAGCCGCAGCCCCGGTCTGTGCTTCGCGCCGCCCTGAGACGCAGCCCGCGTCTCCGGCGTGTCCCGCGCCCTTCGCATCCCTCGCACGGGAGCCCCCCTCATCGTCCGTACCGTCGTTCGGTCCCACCTCACCTGACGAGCGAAACGTCCGAAAGGTTCGCCGACCGGCGGAAACGGGTGCGGGCCCCCGCCCCGCACACCGGCCACCACCCCGTCGTGAGGGGGCGGAAAACCTCCGTGACCCCCACGCAACGGCCCGGCAACCTCCGCCCGGCACCATCGGTCCATGACGGAGCCGTCCACGCAGCAGCCTCGCCGGTCACCGCCCCCGCCCTCCGGCAGCAACAGCAACAGCAACAGCAGCAACAGTCCGGCGGCAGGCTCCGGCAGCCACAGCACCGCGCCCCTCGACAGCACCGCGCAGCTCCTCACCCGCATCACGGCCCAGCTCTCCCGCCAGCTCAGCCTCGTCTCCCGGAACGGAACCCGCAGGCCCATGCACCGCTCCCGGCTTCCCGCCGCGCCCCGGCCCCCCACCGCCGAGGCCGCCCCGCCCGCCCTCGTCGTCGTCGCCCACGGCAGCCGCGACCCGCAGGCCCTGCGGACCGTCCTCGGGCTCCTGGACCGGGTCCGCGACCTGCGCCCCGGCCTCGACGTCCGCCTCGGCCACATCGAGCTGAACCAGCCGCTCCTCCCGGACACCCTGGACGGCCTGCGCGGCGCCGACGCCGTGCTCGTGCCGCTGCTCCTGGGGCGCGGCCACCACGTCAAGCACGACCTGCCCGCCGCCGCGGCCGCCGCCCCCTCCGTGCGCACCCGGATCGCCGCCCCCCTCGGGCCGCACCCCCTCCTGGTGGAGGCGCTGTACGGGCGGCTCGTGGAGGCGGGCTGGGACCCCGCCGATCGGGGGAGCCACCGTGCCGCCGTGGTCCTCGCCGCCGCAGGGTCCCGCGACCCCGACTCCGCCCAGGACACCCGGCGTACGGCCCGGATGCTCGCCGAGCGGCTCGGCGGGGTGCCCGTCGTCCCGGCGTACGCCTCCGCCGCGACCCCCACCGTCCCCGCCGCGCTGCGCGCGCTGGCCGCCCGGGGCCGGCACCGTACCTTCGTCGCCTCGTACTTCACCGCGCCCGGCCGCTTCGCGAGCGCCGCCGCCGAGGCCGCGCCGCGCACCGCCGCCCTTCCGCTCGGCACCCACCCCGCGATGGCCCGCCTCCTCCTCCACCGCTACGACCAGGCACTGTCCGCCACCGCGCCGTCCGCGATGGTGACCTTGCTCGCTTCCGCCTGACTCCCCGGCCCGCTCACGTCACGTTGTCCGTCCCGGTCGCTACTGTCGGAACCATGGACGGCACACAGGGCGTACACGGGGCAGACCAGACACAGGGCACACGAGGCACACACAGTGAGCGGGGCACCAGGAGCAGCTACGGACCCGCCGACACCGAGCGCTTCGACACCGAGCAGGACAAGCGCCCCGGCCGCACCGCCTTCCAGCGCGACCGGGCCCGGGTGCTGCACTCCGCCGCGCTGCGCCGGCTCGCCGGGAAGACCCAGGTGGTCACGCCCGGCACGCGTTCGCTCGTCTGGGACGCCAGCCCCCGCACCCGTCTCACCCACTCCCTGGAGTGCGCGCAGGTCGGCCGTGAGCTGGGCGCGGTCCTCGGCTGCGACCCGGACCTGGTGGAGACGGCCTGCCTCTCCCACGACATGGGCCACCCCCCGTTCGGCCACAACGGCGAGCAGGCGCTCAACGACTTCGCCTCCGACTGCGGCGGCTTCGAGGGCAACGCCCAGTCGCTGCGGCTGCTGACCCGCCTGGAGCCCAAGCGGTTCGTCCACGACCCCCGCACCGGCGAACAGGTCAGCGTCGGCCTCAACCTGACCCGGGCCGCCCTGGACGCCGCCACCAAGTACCCCTGGCCGCGCGGCCAGCACCCCACCGACCCGCACTCGGTGAAGTTCGGGGTGTACGCCGACGACCTCCCGGTCTTCGAGTGGGCGCGGAAGGGGGCACCCGAGGACCGCACCTGCTTCGAGGCCCAGGTGATGGACTGGTCCGACGACGTGGCGTACTCGGTGCACGACTTCGAGGACGGGCTGCACGCCGGGCACATCGACCCCAACTGCCTGTACGCCGAGCCGGAGCGTGAGGAGATCTGGGCCGTCGCCATCGGCCGGTACGTCCCCGCCGACACCGACCCGCAGGAGCTGGGGGAGGCTCTGGACCGGCTGATCGACCAGGAGTGGTGGCCGCACGGTTACGACGGCTCCGCCGTGGCCCAGGCCCGCCTGAAGGACGCCACCAGCCAGCTCATCGGCCGGTTCTGCACCGAGGCCGAGACCGCCACCCGCGAGCTCTACGGCCCCGGCCGCCTCACCCGGTACGGAGCGGAGCTCGTCGTTCCGCGCACGGTCCGCAACGAGTGCGCGGTGCTCAAGGCGGTCGCCGACCGCTACGTGATGCAGCGCGCCGAGCAGGAGACCCTCCGAGCCGACCAGCGCGTCGTCATCGCCGAACTGGCCGCCGCCCTCACCGCCCGCGCCCCCGAAGGCCTGGAGCCGCACTTCCGAGCCCTGTTCGACCAGGCGCCCGACGACCACACCCGTAAGCGCGTCCTCGTCGACCAGATCGCGGCGCTCACCGACGCCTCCGCACGATCCCTGCACGCCGCGCTCACCGCCCGCCGCGGCTGAGAGGCAGACTGGACCTGACCACTGGGTGTGACCTGTCCGGGGCACACCCTCTTTCGCCATCACGCTGCGTGCGGGACGCTCGCAGCCGGGGGCGCCGCGCAGCACAGCACTGAGGAGGCATCAAGTGGTCGACGCACATCGGACATTCGTCATCGTCGGAGCGGGACTCGCAGGGGCGAAGGCGGCCGAAACGCTCCGCGCGGAAGGGTTCACCGGCCGGGTGATCCTCATCGGGGACGAGCGCGACCACCCCTATGAGCGGCCGCCGCTCTCCAAGGGCTACCTCGGTGGCAAGGAGGAACGCGACAGCGTCTTCGTGCACGAGCGCCCCTGGTACGCGGGCGCCGACGTCGAGCTGCACCTCGGCCAGCCCGTCACGGTCCTCGACCGGTACGCGAAGAGCGTGCAGCTCGGCGACAACACCGTCATCCACTACGACAAACTGCTGCTCGCCACCGGCTCCGAGCCGCGCCGCCTCGACGTGCCCGGCACCGACCTGGCGGGCGTCCACCACCTGCGCCGCCTCGCCCACGCCGACCGGCTGCGCAACGTGCTGGCCGCCCTCGGGCGCGACAACGGCCACCTGGTGATCGCCGGAGGCGGCTGGATCGGTCTGGAGGTCGCCGCCGCCGCCCGGGGGTACGGGGCCGAGGTCACTGTCGTCGAGCCGGAGCCCACCCCGCTGCACCAGGTCGTCGGCCCAGAGCTGGGACAGATCTTCACCGAACTGCACAGCTCGCACGGCGTCCGCTTCCACTTCGGCGCCCGCCTCACCGAGATCGTCGGCCAGGACGGCATGGTGCTCGCCGCCCGCACCGACGACGGCGAGGAGCACCCCGCCCACGACGTGCTCGCCGCGATCGGCGCCGCCCCCCGCTCCGCCCTCGCCGAGGCCGCGGGCCTGGAGATGGCCGAGCGTGCGCGCGGCGGCGGCATCGCCGTGGACGCCTCGCTGCGCACCTCCGACCCGCACATCTACGCCGCCGGGGACGTCGCCGCCGTCGCCCACCCGCTGCTCGGCACCCGGCTGCGCGTCGAGCACTGGGCCAACGCCCTCAACAGCGGACCGGCCGCCGCCCGCGCCATGCTCGGCCAGGACGTGACGTACGACCGGGTGCCGTACTTCTTCTCCGACCAGTACGACCTGGGCCTGGAGTACTCCGGCTGGGCGCCGCCCGGCACCTACGACGAGGTGATCATCCGGGGCGACGCCGGGAAGCGGGAGTTCATCGCGTTCTGGCTCAAGGACCGCCGTGTCCTGGCCGGGATGAACGTCAACGTGTGGGACGTGACGGAGACGATCCAGGAGCTGATCCGGGCCGGTCAGCAGCATGACCCGGAGGCTCTGGCCGACCCTTCGGTGGAGCTGGCGTCCCTGCTCTGACGGCCTGCCGGGGGACTGCCTCCCGGGGCGCGGGACCGGCCGCCCGCGCCCCGGGGCGATCCCCTGCTCCCCGGGCATACGGTGTTGCGCATGGAGCAAAGCACCGACGAGCTCGACGGCCTCGTACGCAAACGCATCCGCGCCCTGCGGGTGGCGCAGGGCTGGTCCCTGGAGGAGCTGGCCGGCCGGGCGAACCTCAGCCAGTCCTCGCTCAGCCGCATCGAGAACGGGCAGCGCCGCCTGGCCCTGGACCAGCTCGTCACGCTCGCCCGGGCCCTGGACACCACCCTTGACCAGCTGGTGGAGACCGCATCCGACGACGTCATCATCAGCCCGACGACCGACGGTGCCCACGGGCTGATGCGCTGGCCCGTGAAGAGCGACCCCGGCATGACCGTCGTGCGGCAGCGGATGACCGAGCCGCCCCCGGACAACCCGGCGCGGATGCGCGCGCACCCCGGCCGCGAGTGGCTGGTCGTCCTCTCCGGCACCGCGGTCCTCATGCTGGGCCACCGCCGCTTCCGCGTGGAGACGAACCAGGCCGCCGAGTTCCCCACGATGCTGCCGCACGCGATCGGCGCCGAGGGCGGCCCGTGCGAGATCCTCGGGATCTTCGACCGCGACGCCCGCCGCGGCCACCAGCGCGACAGCCGGCGCACCGGGATGGACTGCGCACCGGACCTGCCGCACACGACGTGACGGCTCACGTCGTTGCGCGCCCGGCATGACGGGCTGCCACCTTCTTGCCAATACCGGGAGAGACCGTGCCGCTGAGACATACCCGCCCTACCGTGGCCCCATGACCCAAGCACACGCCCGCACCTCCCACACCCCCCACCACTCGGCCCACGACAGCCACGGCGAGGCGGAGATCCTGGACCTGGACGCCCAGGTCCTCGCCGCACACCTCACCGCCCTCACCGGATGGCTCCCCGTCCAGGCGCCGCCCCGCCGGATCGTCGACCTGGGCTGCGGTACGGGGGCCGGCACCTTCGCCCTCCTCGACCGTTTCCCCGAGGCGCACGTCACCGCCGTCGACACCTCGGCCCCCCACCTCCAGCGCCTCCGCGAGAAGGCCTGCGCCCGGGGTGCGGAGGGGCGCGTACGGACCGTCCAGGCCGACCTCGACGCCACCGACTGGCCCGACCTCGGCTCCCCGGACCTGGTGTGGGCGTCGGCCTCGATGCACCACATGGCCGATCCGGACCGGGCCCTGAGGGCCGTCCACGACCTGCTCGCCCCCGGCGGACTGTTCGCCGTGGTGGAGCTCTCCGGCTTCCCCCGCTTCCTGCCCGGGGGCGCACCCGAGGACCGGCCCGGCCTGGAGGAGCGCTGCCACGAGGCGAGCGACCGGTTCCACGCCGAACACGTGCCCCACCGCGGCGCCGACTGGGGGCCGAAGCTGACCCGGGCCGGATTCACGGTCGAGGACGAGCGGGTCATCACGGTGAACATCGAGAGCACCGACGGCTCCCGCGGCGAGGCGGTCGGCGCCTACGCCCTCGGCAGCCTCCGCCGCCTGCGCCACAGCGTGGCCGAGGCGCTGGCACCTGAGGACCTGGCCGCGCTCGACCGGCTGCTCGACACCGAAGGCCCCGGCTCACTCCTGCGCCGCGACGACCTCGCCGTACGTACCGAACGCACCGCCTGGGCCGCCCGCCGGACCGGCTGACCTCGCACGCCGGCCGGGGCGGAGCCCTGCGGGCGTCGGGTTGTCGTCGCCCACCCGTAGACTTCATCCGTGGCTGGCAGGATCAATGACGACGACGTGAAGGCGGTACGGGACGCGGTCCCGATCGACTCCGTCGTGTCCGAATACCTCCAGCTGCGCAACGCGGGCGGCGGAAACCTCAAGGGACTCTGCCCCTTCCACGACGAGAAGTCCCCCTCCTTCCAGGTCAGTCCCGGCAAGGGCCTGTTCCACTGCTTCGGCTGCCAGGAGGGCGGCGACACCATCGCCTTCGTGATGAAGATCGACCACCTCTCCTTCTCGGAGACGGTCGAGCGTCTCGCCGCCAAGGCGGGCATCACCCTGCGGTACGAGGAGGGCGGCTACAACCCCTCCCACCAGCGCGGCGAACGCATCCGGCTGATCGAGGCCCACCAGGCGGCCGCCGACTTCTACGTCCGCGCGCTGGAGGGCCCCGAGGCCGAGATCGGCCGGAAGTTCCTCGCCGAGCGCGGCTTCGACCAGGACGCCGCGACCCACTTCCGCGTCGGCTACAGCCCGGCCGGCTGGGACCACCTCACCCGCTATCTGCGCGGCAGGGGCTTCAGCGACAAGGAGCTGATCACCTCCGGCCTCTCCCAGGACGGCCGCCGCGGACCCATCGACCGCTTCCGCGGCCGGCTGATGTGGCCGATCAGCGACACCGCAGGGGAGATCGTCGGCTTCGGCGCCCGCAAGCTCCGCGACGACGACAACGGCCCGAAGTACCTGAACACCCCCGAGACCCCCGTCTACAAGAAGTCGCAGGTGCTGTACGGCATCGACCTGGCCAAGAAGGACATCGCCAAGGCCAGCCGGGCCGTCGTCGTCGAGGGATACACCGACGTCATGGCCTGCCACCTCGCCGGGGTCACCACCGCCATCGCCACCTGCGGCACCGCCTTCGGCAACGACCACATCAAGATCCTGCGCCGCCTCCTCATGGACAACGGCAGCGCCCGCGTGATCTTCACCTTCGACGGCGACTCGGCCGGTCAGAAGGCCGCGCTGCGCGCCTTCGAGGACGACCAGAAGTTCGCCGCCGAGACGTACATCGCCATCGCCCCGGACAACATGGACCCGTGCGACCTGCGGCTCGCCAAGGGCGACGACGCCGTACGCGACCTGGTCGAGCCGCGCACCCCGCTCTTCGAGTTCGCGCTGCGCCAGATCGTCGGCCGGTACGACCTGGAGACCCCGGCGGGCCGCGCGGCCGCACTCGACGAGGCCGCCGCCGTCGTCGCCAAGATCAAGACCAGCAGCGTCCAGCGCGAGGTCGCGGTCCAGCTCGCCGGGCTCGTCGGCATCCTCGACCAGGAGTTCGTCGTCCGCCGCGTCGCCCAGCTCGCCCGCTGGGCCCGCGACAAGGGCGGCGACGGACGAGGCGGCCGGGGACCTGGCCCCCAGGCCCGGCACGGCGGCGCACCCCAGCAGGCCGTCCAGGCCCCTGCCGCCCCCTCCGGCCCCGCGCTCAACCTCCGCAGCCCCGCCCACCGCACCGAGCGCGAGCTGCTCAAGCTCGCCCTCCAGAAGCCGGCCCTGGTCTCCCCGGCCTTCGACGCGTACGGCGCGGACGAGTTCACCGCCCCGCCCTACGCGGCGGTGCGCCAGTGCATCGCGGAGGCGGGCGGTGCCGAGCGGGGCCTCGGCGACAACCGCGAGTATCTGGTCGCCGTCATGGACGCGGCCCCCAACAACACCGTGCGCTCCCTCGTCACCGAGCTGGCCGTCGAGGTCTTCATGGGCAGGACGATCGACGAGACGTACGCCGGCATGCAGCTCGTCCACGTCCGGCTGCGTGCCGTCGACCGCCGGATCAACGAGGTGCAGGGCAGTCTCGCCCGCCTCGGCAGCAACGTGGCCCCCGACGATCTGGCGGCCGCGCAGAACGAGGTCTGGGTGCTCCAGCAGTACGCGCAGTCCCTGCGGGCGAAGGGCGCCGACGCGCTCTGAGCGCGTACCAGGACCGCCAAGAGGAGTAACCGGCCGGTGACCGACCGGAATCAAAAAGTCCCCGCACGCCCCTCGTGGCAACCCTGTGCCGTGCCCCACACTGGGGCTGCCAGAGTCATCCGGCAGCGATCACCTGGAGGTCGCCCCCGTGCAGACCCGGACCGTGACGACCACGACCGAGCACATGTCGGCGATTCCCGTGCAGAACCGGGCCGTCCACCATCCGGAGAACCCACCGGAGACCGCGGCCCGCCCGCCCGCGAGCGCCCCCGAGGTGATCCCGAGCGCACCTGAGGCCGTCATGGAGGAAGCGGAGCACGTCCCCGAACCCCGCGAGGCGCTGAAGCGGGCGGACAACGGCGGCCCCACCTCCGACCTCTTCCGGCAGTACCTGCGGGAAATCGGCCGCATCCCGCTGCTCACCGCCGCCGACGAGGTCGAGCTGGCCCGCCGCGTGGAGGCCGGACTCTTCGCCGAGGAGCGCCTCACGAACCACCCGGACCTGGACTCCCGCCTCGCCGGCGACCTGGACCGGCTCGTGGTCCTGGGCCGCACGGCCAAGCGCCGGCTCATCGAGGCCAACCTCCGCCTGGTCGTCTCCGTCGCCAAGCGGTACGTGGGCCGGGGCCTGACCATGCTCGACCTGGTCCAGGAGGGGAACCTCGGCCTGATCCGGGCGGTGGAGAAGTTCGACTACGCCCGGGGCTACAAGTTCTCCACGTACGCGACCTGGTGGATCCGCCAGGCCATGTCCCGCGCCCTGGCCGACCAGGCCCGCACCATCCGCGTCCCCGTACACGTCGTGGAGCTGATCAACCGCGTGGTCCGCGTCCAGCGCCGGATGCTCCAGGAGCGCGGATACGAGCCGACCGCCGAAGAGGTGGCCGCCCAGCTCGACCTGACCCCGGAACGGGTCAGCGAAGTCCTGCGCCTGGCCCAGGAGCCGGTCTCCCTCCACGCTCCCGTCGGCGAGGAGGACGACGTCTCCTTCGGTGACCTCATCGAGGACGGCGACGCCGCCTCACCCGTCGAGTCCGCCGCCTTCCTGCTGCTGCGCCAGCACCTGGAGGCGGTGCTCTCCACCCTCGGCGAGCGCGAACGCAAGGTCGTCCAGCTCCGCTACGGACTGGACGACGGGCGGCCCCGCACCCTGGAGGAGATCGGCCGGATCTTCGGCGTGACGCGCGAACGCATCCGCCAGATCGAGTCCAAGACCCTCAGCAGGCTGCGGGACCACGCCTTCGCCGACCAGCTCCGCGGCTACCTCGACTGATCCACGCGGCGGCCCGACGGCTCAGTCCACCTCCGCCAGCGCCTCCGCGAACTGGGCCGCGTACAGCCGGGCATAGGCCCCGCCGGCCGCCAACAGCTCCTCGTGCGTGCCCTGTTCGACGATCGACCCGCTCTCCATCACCAGGATCACGTCCGCGTCCCGGATGGTGGAGAGCCGGTGCGCGATCACGAACGACGTACGCCCGTGGGCCAGGCGCGCCATCGCCTTCTGGATCAGCACCTCGGTCCGGGTGTCCACCGAGCTGGTCGCCTCGTCCAGGACCAGGATCACCGGGTCGGAGAGAAACGCCCGCGCGATGGTGATCAGCTGCTTCTCGCCGGCGCTGACCCCGGAACCCTCGTCGTCGATCACCGAGTCGTACCCGTCGGGCAGCGTCCGGACGAACCGGTCCGCGTGCGCCGCCCGGGCCGCCTCCTCGATCTCTTCCCGGCTGACCTCGCGCGCAGCGCCGTACGCGATGTTCTCCGCTATGGAACCGCCGAACAGCCAGGTGTCCTGGAGCACCATGCCGATCCGCGACCGCAGATCGTCCCGGCTCATGCGCGCCACATCGACCCCGTCGAGCGCTATCCGCCCGCCGGTCACCTCGTAGAACCGCATCAGCAGATTGACCAGCGTGGTCTTGCCCGCCCCGGTCGGACCGACGATCGCGACCGTCTGCCCCGGCTCCACGCTCAGCGACAGGTCCTCGATGAGCGGCTTCTCCGGGTCGTAGCGGAAGGACACCTTCTCCAGCGACACCCGGCCCAGCAGCTCCTTCGGACGCTCGCCGTCCACCGGGTCCGCGCCCTGTTCCTCCGCGTCCAGCAGCTCGAAGACCCGCTCGGCCGACGCGATCCCGGACTGCACCAGGTTGGCCATCGAGGCGACCTGTGTGAGCGGCATCGAGAACTGCCGCGAATACTGGATGAACGCCTGCACGTCACCGATCGACAGCGTGCCCGACGCGACCCGCAGGCCACCGACGACGGCCACCAGCACATAGTTGATGTTCGAGATGAACATCATCAGCGGCTGCATGATCCCGCTGGCGAACTGCGCCTTGAAGCCGGCCTCGTACAGCGCGTCGTTCTGCTCGGCGAAGTCCTTCGCGGACTCCTCCTGCCGCCCGAAGACCTTCACCAGGTTGTGCCCGGTGTACATCTCCTCGATATGGGCGTTGAGCTTCCCCGTCACCCGCCACTGCTGCACGAACTGCGGCTGCGACCGCTTGCCGACCTGCGTCGCCACGACCACCGACAGCGGGATGGTCACCAGCGCCACCAGGGCCAGCAGCGGCGAGATCCAGACCATCATGATCAGTACGCCGACGATGGTCAGAACTGAGTTGATCAGCTGCCCCATCGTCTGCTGGAGCGTCTGTGAGATGTTGTCGATGTCGTTGGTCGCCCGGCTCAGCACCTCACCGCGCTTGGCCCGGTCGAAGTACGACAGCGGCAGCCGCGCCAGCTTCGTCTGGAGGTCCTCCCGCAGCTGGAAGACGATCCGGTTGATCACCCGGATCGACAGCCGCGTGGAGACCAGCATCAGCAGCCCCGCGCCGACATAGATCACCAGCACCGCCAGCAGGACGCTGCCCACCGCGCCGAAGTCGATGCCCTCGCCCGGGGTGAAGTCCACCCCCGAGAGCATGTCGGCCATCGAACCGCTGCCCTCCCGGCGCAGCCCCTCGATCGCCTCCGCCTTGGTGGTGCCCTCCCGCATCTGCCGGCCGACGACCCCCGCGAAGATCAGGTCGGTCGCCTTCCCGAGGATCTTCGGCCCGGCCACCGACAGCGCCACGCTGGCCGTCACCGCGCCCAGCATCAGATACAGCGAGGCCTTCTCCCGGCCGAACCGTCTCAGCAGCCGCTTGCTCGACCCCTTGAAATCCATGGACCGCTCGGTGGGCGCGCCCCCGGCCATCATCCGTCCGCCCGGACCGGCCATTACGCGGCCTCCGCTTCCGTCAGCTGGGAGAGCACGATCTCCCGGTACGTCTCATTGCCGTCCATCAGCTCGTGATGACTGCCGCTGCCCACGACCCGCCCTTCGTCCAGCACCAGGATCCGGTCGGCGTCGCGGATGGTGGAGACCCGCTGCGCCACGATCACCACGGTCGCCCCAGCCGTCTCGTGGGCCAGCGCCGCCCGCAGAGCGGCGTCGGTCGCGTAGTCCAGCGCCGAGAACGAGTCGTCGAAGAGATAGATCTCCGGCCGCTGCACCAGCGTCCGGGCGATGGCGAGCCGCTGCCGCTGACCGCCCGACACATTGGTGCCGCCCTGCGCGATCGGCGCGTCCAGCCCGTGCTCAAGCCCTTCCACGAACGCCCTGGCCTGCGCCACCTCCAGGGCGTGCCACAGCTCCTCGTCGGTGGCGTCGGGATTCCCGTACCGCAGGTTCGTCGCGACAGTCCCCGAGAAGAGGTACGGCTTCTGCGGCACCAGGCTCACGGTCTTCGCCAGCAGCACCGGATCGAGCGTCCGCACGTCCTCGCCGTCGACCAGCACCTCGCCGTCCGTCACATCGAACAGCCGGGGCACGAGACCGAGCAGCGTGGACTTCCCGCTGCCGGTCGACCCGATGATCGCCGTGGTCTCCCCGGGGCTCGCCACCAGATCGACCGCGCGCAGCACCGGCTCCTCCGCACCCGGGTAACGGAACTCGGCGCCCCGCACCTCCAGATGCCCGTGCCGACGCAGCTCGGTGACGGGGGAGAGGGGCGGCACCACACTGGAGTCCGTACCGAGCACATCCTCGATGCGCTCGGCGCACACCTCGGCGCGCGGCACCATCATGAACATGAAGGTGGCCATCATCACGGCCATCACGATCTGCATCAGATAGGCGAGGAACGCGGTCAGCGCACCGATCTGCATCCCGCCGCTGTCGATGCGGTGCGCGCCGAACCACACCACGGCGACGGACGACAGGTTGACCACCGTCATCACGGTCGGGAACATCAGCGCCATCAGCCGCCCGGTCGCCACCGACACATCGGTCAGCTCGGTGTTGGCCCCCCGGAACCGCTTCTCCTCGTATCCGTCGCGGACGAACGCCCGGATCACCCGGTTGCCGGTGATCTGCTCGCGCAGCACCCGGTTCACCGTGTCCAGCCGCTCCTGCATCGTCCGGAACAGTGGCCGCATCTTCCTCACGATGAGGGTCACCGAGACCCCGAGCACCGGCACCACCGCCAGCAGCACCGCGGACAGCGGCACGTCCTGCCCGAGCGCCATGATGATGCCGCCGACACACATGATCGGCGCCGACACCATCAGCGTGAACGCCATCAGCACCAGCATCTGGACCTGCTGGACGTCATTGGTGGTCCGGGTGATCAGCGAGGGCGCCCCGAAGCGTCCGAGCTCCCGGGCGGAGAACGACTGCACCCGGTCGAAGACGGCTCCCCGCACATCCCGGCCCAGCGCCGACGCGGTCCGGGCCCCGTAGAAGACGGCCCCCACATTGCAGAGCACCTGAAGGACGCTGACGGCGATCATGACACCGCCGAACTCCAGGATGTAGCCGGTATCGCCCTTCACCACACCGTTGTCGATGATGTCCGCGTTCAGGCTGGGCAGATACAGGGTGGCGCAGGTCTGGAGCAGCTGGAGGAAGACCAGCAGCGCGATGGGTTTCTTGTACGGGCCCAGATGGGCCCGCAGGAGTTTTATGAGCACGCGTGTCTCTCGGAGTCGGCGAACGGCAGAGGCCGACTCAGTTTCGCGTACGCCGTACTCGGAGGGCGAGCCGTTTTCCCCAAACTCCGGTCAAGGCCGACTCGGGTCCAGTCCTCCTACTGGGCTCCGCCGAAGGCCCCGGGGTGGAGCTGGTCCCGCGTCGCCCCGTACTGCTGGCGCACCGCCCGCCCCACAGCCAGCTCATCGCCCGGCTCCAGGACCTGCGCGGCCGCGCCCTGCCAGGCCGGGGGAGTGCGCGGGTCGAGGGTGCCCTGCGAGACCCCGAGCGCCCACGCCGCCTGCCGGGCCGCGCCGAGTGCCGCGTACTGGGCGGGCTGCGGTACGACGACCTGCGTGCCGAACACCGCCGGGGCCAGCGCCTGTACGCCGGGCAGCTCGGCGGCCGCGCCCAGCAGGAACACCCGGCGCACCTCCACCCCCCGCCCGCGCAGCACGTCCAGGGCGTCGGCCAGCGAGCAGAGCATCCCCTCGAACGCGGCCCGCGCCAGGTGCTCCGGCTTCATCGACTCGCGCCGCAGCCCGCTGAGGGTGCCGGCGGTGTGCGGGAGCTGCGGGGTGCGCTCGCCTTCCAGGTACGGCAGCAGCACCAGCCCGGAGGCGCCGGGTGTGGACTTCAGCGCCAGGGCCGACAACTCCTCCAGCCCGTCCAGGCCGAGCATCTCGGTGGTCCCGCGCAACGCACGTACGGCATTGGAGACATGCACCACCGGCAGGTGCATCCCGGTGGCGTCGGCGAAGGAGGTGATCATCCCGTGCGGGTCGGCGAGCGCCTCGTGGTGCACCGCCATCACGGACCCGGAGGCCCCCAACGACACGACCGCGTCGCCCACCGCGACCCCGAGCCCGAAGGCCGCGGCCATGGTCTCGCCGGTCCCGGCGGAGATCAGGAGCCCCTCGGGCGTCGTCCCGGCGGAGTCGGCGGGCCCTAGCACCTCGGGCAGGGCGGCGGGATGCCCGAGCGCGAGCTCCACCAGATCGGGCCGATAGGCGGCGGACCCGGCCGACCAGTATCCGGTCCCCGAGGCGGCGCCCCGGTCCGTGGTCCGCCGGGCGGGCCGGCCCAGCAGCTGCCACACGAGCCAGTCGTGCGGCTGCATGACGGCGGCGACCCGCTGCGCGTTCTCCGGCTCGGTCCGCGCCAGCCACCGCAGCTTCGCCACGGGCTGCGAGGCCTGCGGTACGGCCCCGACCGCCTCGGCCCAGGCCTGCCGGCCCCCCAGCGCGTCCACGAGATCGGCCGCGGCCACCTGCGCCCGCCGGTCGTTGCCGAGCAGCGCGGGCCGCACGAGGTTGCCCTGCCGGTCCAGCGGTACGAGCCCGTGCTGCTGGGCGGAGACACCGATGGCCTGCACACCTTCGAGCAGCCCGCCGGAGGCCGCCTCACCGAGGGAGAGCAGCCAGGCCTGCGGATCGACCTCGGTGGCCTTGGCCTCGACCGGGTGGGCGGCATACCCCTCCCGGAGCACGGCGCCCGAGTCCGCGTCGCAGACGACGATGTGAGTGAAGGCGGAAGAACTGTCCAGCCCCGCGACTATGCCCATACGGCGATTCTGCCGCACCGCGGGACTTTCCCGGTAACCGCCGACTTGGGCGACGGGCTTCCTAGGTGTTGGTGGTCCCCCAGTCGTCCTCGCCGTTCTGGCTGCTGCGCTCCCGCAGCGACCGGACGCGCTCGGCGACGGAGGCGGGCACCTTGTCCCCGACCTTGTCGCTGACCGAGTGGTACGCCTTGCCGGCGATGTCCCGGCCACTGTGCGCGGCGCTCTCGGCGGCGTTGCGCACGGCGGGGTTCTCCGTGAACTGCCGGGCCGACTTCTTCAGCTGCTCGTAGCGC
The DNA here is from genome assembly GCF_040613515.1 of Streptomyces sp. NPDC006261. Classification (NCBI taxonomy): domain Bacteria; kingdom Bacillati; phylum Actinomycetota; class Actinomycetes; order Kitasatosporales; family Streptomycetaceae; genus Streptomyces; species Streptomyces sp. NPDC006261. The sequence continues at coordinate 19,971 of NZ_JBEXSI010000021.1, read as the reverse complement.
TCGCGCCCGGCTCGCGTGCCGAGCACGTAACCGAGGGCCACTCCGGCGATGAACATGAGCCGGTACCGCATGGCTGCCACCTTTCCTACGCTTGGTGCGACGTGTGCAGCCCGCCTACCCGCGAGCACCCGAGATCACCCCAGGCGATACCGATTGGCGGAGCACCCCCCTGCTTGCGCTAATGTATGTGTCGCAGCGAACGCGCGCCGCCCGGCAGCCGCCAGGCAGGTACGATTTCGAAGCAACGCAGCAATCCCCTGTAGCTCAATTGGCAGAGCAGCCGGCTGTTAACCGGCAGGTTACTGGTTCGAGTCCAGTCGGGGGAGCGCGATCCCCTGTAGCTCAATTGGCAGAGCATTCGGCTGTTAACCGGAGGGTTACTGGTTCGAGTCCAGTCGGGGGAGCGGAACGGAAGAGGACCCTTCGGGGTCCTTTTTCGCGTGCCCGGCCGAGCCTTCCCGGGGGGCCCGAGGGGCCCCGGAGCGACTCTTTCGGGTCTTCTTGATCTCCCCTGCAACCGGGCAGCACACAGCGCCGTCCTCAAGATCAGGCGAAGTCGACCATCCGAAGCGAGAGATCGTATGACCGGCTATGCTGCGGCAGACGGTGCGCACACTTGTACGCGCCACGCCGAGACGGGGCGGTAGCTCAGCCGGTTAGAGCAGCGGACTCATAATCCGTCGGCCGTGGGTTCGAGTCCCACCCGCCCCACCTATTTCCCCAGGCAGAATCGTTCTGACCTGGGGAAACGCGTGTTTCGGGGCTTTTTCCGTGCGGTACTAGCCGCGTGCCGCGCGGTACCGCACTCGCTGTCGCAACGTGTCAGCGCATTCAGATGCGTCTGACCTGGCCTTTTGTAGCGGACGCCTGGGGGAGCGTCGTGGCGCGGTCCCACGGCCGTCGAGGGGCTGCCACGCTCCGCCACACGCTCGTCGATCTTGAGCTCGCGTCCCAGCATTGCCGTGATCACCAAGTTCTTCATGTCGGCCTGCGAGCGTAAGCCTGCCGCCCGAGAGGTCGCTTCAACCGGACCACTGCCGTCTTCCGGCCGTCTCCCGGGGCGGCGCGGGCCGTTCCTTCGCGTTCGGGCCGCACCGCCCTGGGAGTCATCGGGGCAGGGTCAGGCGATGGACCTGATGGTGTGCCAGCCGCCAGGTCCGACGAGGAGCGGCGGCTGTGCCGCGCCGGTTGCCCGGCCGGGGTGGAACATCAGGTTGCCGCTGCCCGTGACCAGGTGGGTGGACCACAGGTCGGTGACGCCGTCCCCGCTGGCGTCTCCGGTCGCGGTCATCAGTGGGTGGGTGGTGGCGGGCAGGCCGGTCGCGTAGGCGGTGCGGGTGGCCGGGTCGGCGAGGGAGAACGGGTCTGTCCCGCCGTCCGGGCCGGGCTTGCCCCGGTGGAGCCAGACCTGACCGCTGACGGTGTCGCGGGCGATCAGGTCGGTGTGGCCGTCGCCGTCGAGGTCGCCGGGGGAGACCAGGGTCATGTTCTTCCAGCCGGTGTCGGCGATGGGGTAGCCGTAATCGAGGTGGCCCCCGGTGTAGCCGGGCAGGTACCACAGGGTGTCGCCGATCACGGCGGCGAAGTCGACCTTGGCGGCGTCGGGATCGGCGCTCATGTCACCGAGGGAGACGAGCTGGTCGACGGAGGCGGGATCGATGTACTCGGGCTCGCCCGGCGTGGCGAACTGGCCGATCTCCTGGCGGGTCTCCTCATCCACCCGGCCGAGGCCGTCTGTGGGGTACAGCCACAGCTTGCCGTCGCTCTGGCGGGTGATCAGGTCTTCGTACCCGTCCGCGGTCCAGTCGCCGCGGTGGGTGATCAGGGAGCCTGCCCACTGGCCGGTTGTGGAGACGTCCATCCGGGCGCCGAAGCGGCCTTCACCGTTGCCGGGATAGAAGCGCAGGTTGCTGGTCGAGTCCACGGCGTAGAGGTCGGGGTGGCCGTCGCCGTTGAGGTCACCCGGCTTCTCGGGGGTCCCGGGGCTGGAAGCGTAGAAGAGGTAGGCCTGGGTGTCAGACTTGTTGCCGGCTCCGTCGTGGCTGACGACGTACAGGATGTGGGGGCCGGTGTGGGTGGGGGTGAGCCTGACCGTTACGGAGCCGCCTGCCGATGACGGAGTGGCCTCGGTGGTGGGCGGGTTGCTGTTCAGCCCGTAGGTGTACTTCACGACGTCGGAAACGCCCCCGGAGGCCAGGGTGAATGATCCTTCGGTCCGGGCCGGTGCGCCCCAGGTGCCGCTGTCACCGTTCGGGAACTCGGTGGAGGTCACGCCGGGAGGGGATGAGGGGCGGCTGGAGTCGAAGCCGAACGCGCAGCCGCCACCGGTGGGGGTGTATCCGGAGGACGTGTGGGCGTCGAGGGCCGACACCTTCCAGGAGAACCGCCCCCCGGATCCGAAGCCCTCGTAGCGCTTGAGGTCGTTCTTGGAGACCACGGTGGAGGCCATACTGCCGGAGGTGACCTGGACGTCGCGGTTGATGATCAGGACCCCGTCCGCCGCGTCGTTGGGGTGCTTGCCGGTGGGCCACAGGTGGAAGCGCGCCTTGACGGTGCCTCCATCCGGGTCGGAGATCTTCGCCCTGAGGGTCACGTCCGTGTTGCCCAGGGTGACGTAGGGAGCGACGTTGCAGGCCGTACTCGTGCTGGTGGAGGGCGAAGTCTGCATGCTGGAGGGCGTGTTGGGCTTGCGGTTGTAGCTGATGATGATCTTGGGGTTGTTGTTGAACCGCTTCCAGGTGTAGGTGTCCGTCTCCGAAGTGGAGCGCAGTCCGACCGTGATGTTGGCCCAGTTTCCCGCGGCGGCGCGCTCGGCGGCGACCTTCGCGTCGAAGTCGACCGCGCGGGCGTTGCAGCTTGAGTTGTAGCCGTAGGCGAAGGACTTGGTCTGCAGTTTGGTGGACCAGGAAGGCTGCTTGCTCCAGGTGGTCTGGTTCGATATACCGCCGGTCAGCCACAGTTCGGTGCTGCGCCCGGAGCAGGACCAGGAGTACGTGTTGGTGATCTGGAACTGGGCGGAGAGGACCTGGACCCCGCCCAGCCCCTTGGAGTTGAGGCGGAAGAAGGCGCGGGACTTGCCGCCGGTGTCCTTCTCGTAGCCGACGCGCGGCTGGTCCTTGTAACTGCCGTTCCAGTTAGCGCCGTTCCAGTAGGAGGTGGAGGGGTAGCGGGAGTAGGCGATGGTCCACGCCTGCTTCGCGCCGTTGAAGTTCGGGTCGAGGTAGACGGGGTAGGTGGTGGCCTCGCCGTTGAGCAGATCCTGGTCGGGCGTCAGCGTCAGGGCGTCGGGCGAGAGAGTCAGCGGCAGGTCGGCGGTCTGGACGCCGGGGTCGGACTCCTGGGCGAGGGCGGCGCGGCGGGCCGTGCCGGTGCTCGAGGAGTCCCACATGCGCGGCGTCGAGGTGGAGAAGATCTCCTGGCCCTGCGGGGTGACGGCGCGAAGGGTGTCGGACGCCTCGTCCTTCTCGACCCGCAGCCCGTCCGCTTCGAGGCCGTAGGTGATGGTCTTCAGACGGGGCTGCGCCGCGGCCTGTGCGTCCTTCACAATGAGTACGTGCCCGAAGCCGTCCAGCTTCGCCGAGACCGCCAGGTCCACACCGGGAAGGACCTCAAGGTAGGTCGCGGTGGGGCCTTCCAACTGCGGCTGCGGCAACGGGTCGGGCCACTTCAGGGTGACGCTGCGACCCTTGTCGGTGAAGGTGGCCAGCTCCCTGTCGCCACCGGAGGAGAACGTGACCTCGCCGGGGGCCGCCTTGGGGGCCAGCCGGGCACCGCTGCGGTGCAGGTCGGTGTTGATCGCATGCCACTGGCCGGCCCGCTTGACGCGCACCGGAGCGGTGTGCTCGGTGCGGCGCATGGTGCCGTCGGGCATGGCGTGGACCTCGCCGGTCTCCGTACGGGCGGAGGCGACTTCGACCGGCTCGCCCTCGGCCGTCGCGCGTGCGGACGCCTTGGCCTCGGCAGCCATGAGGGCCGTCGCCTCGTCAGGGGCCGCTGTGGGTTGCCCCGGTGCGGCAATGGCGGGGGTGGTGCCCGAAAGGCAGGCGGCGGCGAGGAGGCCGGCGAGGAGCGCACTGGTGCGCCGCCGTCTCGCCCTGACCGGTATGTGCGACATGTGGTCACTTTCTTCTGCTGAGAAGTCGACAGCCGCAAGCCGCAGAGCGGGCGTTCGGGCCCGTAAGCGCGTCTTGCGTGAGGCGCTTTGCGTGGTCCTTCCGGTCACGGATCACTCCGTCCGGGGAGTCGACCGCACAGGGGCCAGTTATCTGCATCCAAAAGGAAAGGTCAAGGATTGACTTTACCTTCACAGCAACTTTACATTGAGCGCCTCTCGGCGATCTTGTGAGGATTCCCTCGTGTACGTGGACACCACGCTGCCCAAAATTCGTTACCTGGCCCAGGTGCTGATCACCATCGCCATAGTGACCATGGTGGCGCTTCTGGCCTCCCTGATCCCGGGCATGAACGTCGCCCAGGCAGCCGAGCAGAGGACCGAACCGCCGGGCATACGGCACGAGAAGTCCATACCCGGCAAGGACTTCGTACCGGGGAAGCAGGATCGTTCCAGCGGCACGGACCGCAACTGGAAGGCTTCCGAACCGAGTTGGCCGACCGGTAAGCAGACCGAGCGGATTGCCGCGGCCTCGGCCAAGAGCAGGTCGGCCGCCATCGACGCGGGGCCGGTATCGGTGCAGCAGGCGGATGGCGCCCGGACCGAGAACGTCGCCGACACCGGCCTCGTGGAAGTCGAGGTCCTGGACCGGAAGGCCGCCGAACAAGCGGGCGTCAACGGGGTCCTGTTCACGGTGACTCCCACCGTTCCGCTTATGGCGAGCAGAGCGCGGTCCACGGTTGACGCACCCCCCTCGGGTAAAGCCCAGGTCAAGTTCAATTATCGTGATTTCGAAGGCAGTTTCGGCGCCAACTGGGGTTCCCGCCTCGAACTGGTCGACACCGCCACCGGCGAGTCGCTCACTCAGCACAACGACACCTCCGCCCGTCAGCTGACCGGCGAGATCGACCTTCCCCAGGCCCGCGCGGGCAGGGCCGCCCAGCCGCTCGCCCTGGCCGCGGTGGCGCGGGCGGCGGGATCGGGCGGCGACTACTCCGCCACGTCGCTCTCCCCTTCCGGTTCCTGGATGGGAGGCTCCTCATCGGGCGGCTTCTCCTGGACCTACCCCGTGGACGCGCCGGAGGTCCCGGGCGGGCCTGAGCCGGAGGTCGCGCTGGGGTACTCCTCGCAGGCCATCGACGGGCGTACCGCCTCGACGAACGCGCAGTCCTCGTGGATCGCCGAGGGCTGGGACTACGAGCCCGGCTTCATCGAGCGCCGGTACCGCTCCTGCTCGGACGACCAGGGCACCGGTGCCAACAACCCGGGCCAGGCGGGCAAGACCGGGGACCTGTGCTTCGGTTCGGACCAGATGGTGATGTCCCTGGGCGGGTCCTCCACCGAGCTGGTCAAGGACGACGCGAGCGGCACCTGGCGGCCGGCGGACGACGACGGTTCCAAGCTGGAGCGCAAGACCGGCGCGGAGAACGGCGCCCGGGGCGGCGAGTACTGGATGCTCACCACCACGGACGGCACGCAGTACCACTTCGGCCTCAACAAGCTGCCCGGCGCCGCTGCCCAGCGCACCAACTCCACCCTGACCGTGCCGGTCGCGGGCAACCACGCCGGGGAGCCCTGCCACGCCTCCGCGTTCGCCGACTCGTTCTGCGACCAGGGCTGGCGCTGGATGCTGGACTACGTCGTCGACCCGCGCGGCGACGCCATGTCCCTGTGGTGGACCAAGGAGTCCAACCACTACGGCAAGAACAACAAGCCCGCCGGCGTGAAGTACGACCGCGGCGCCTACCTGAAGAACATCGACTACGGTCAGCGCTCCGACAAGCTGTTCACCCAGAACGCTGCCGCGCGCATCACCTTCACCGTGGCCGAGCGCTGCATACCCGGCTCCGGTTTCACCTGCGCGGAGGCCGACCGGACCCCGGCCAACGCCAGGCACTGGCCCGACACCCCGATCGACCAGCAGTGCAACGCCGGCGATCAGTGCAAGGACAAGAACTCCCCGACGTTCTGGTCCACCAAGCGCCTCACGAAGATCACCACCCAGGTCAACAACGGCGGCTTCAGAGACGTCGACTCCTTCACCCTGGACCAGAGCTTCCCCGCCACCGGGGACGGCACCTCGCCGGCCCTGTGGCTGAAGTCCATCGAGCGCACCGGTCACGGCCAGGACGGCACCACCGCCACCATGCCGAAGGTCACCTTCCGCGGTGAGCAGATGGACAACCGGGTCGACGGCTTCGAGGGCCTGGAGCCGTTCTCCCGCTACCGCATCCACGCCGTGGACACCGAGAACGGCGGCACGATCGGCGTCACCTACTCCCCGCAGCAGTGCAAGCGCGGCGGCACCATGCCCGCCAACGCGCACACCAACACGCTGCGCTGCTACCCGCAGAACTGGACGCCGAAGGGCGCCCTGGAGCCGATCACCGACTACTTCCACAAGTACGTCGTCACCCAGGTCCGCGAGGAGGACAACGTCACCGACGCCGTTGCCAAGGTGACGAGCTACGAGTACCTGGGCGGCGCGGCCTGGGCGTACGACGACTCCGAGAACACCGAGGCCAAGCGGCGCACCTGGTCGCAGTACCGCGGTTACGAGAGGGTCCGCACCCGGCTGGGGTCCGGCACCGACGTCAAGCAGCTGACCGAGAACCGCTACTTCCGCGGTATGCACGGCGACAAGCTGCCGTCGGGCACCCGCTCGGTGGAGATCGAGGACTCCGAGGGCGGCAAGATCGCCGACCGCCTGGAGTTCCAGGGGCAGTTGCGCGAGGAGATCACCTACGCCTCCGATGGCGGAGCGATCGCCGCGGCCACCAAGCTGACCCCCTCCGCGGTGAAGACCGCCGAGCGCGAGCGCACCGGCACCACCCCGCTCCAGGCGTACATGGTGTCCCCGGTCAAGTCCGAGACCCGTGAACACGTCAAGGACGCCACCTGGCGGCGCAGCTCGGAGACCACCACGTACGACAGCGCCGGACTGCCCACCGAGGTCGAGGAGACCACCCCTTCGGGCAAGAAGGCGTGCACCCGGATCGAGTACGCCCGCAACACCGCCAAGCACATCCTCGACACCGAGTCCCGCGAGATCACCACCACCGGGGCGTGCGGTGCCCCCGGCGGCAAGGTCATCGACGACACGCGGTCCCTCTACGACGGCGGCGCGTACAAGGCCGCTCCGACCCGGGGCCTGGTCACCGAGGTCCAGGAGCTCAACGCGGCGGGCGACGGCCACATCGCGGTCGACCGGACCGAGTACGACATCCACGGCCGGGAGACCAAGACCTTCGACGTCGAGGGCGACGAGACCCGGACCGTCTTCACCCCGGCCACCGGCGCCGTCCCCACCAAGCAGGTCGACACCGACCCGCTCGGCCACACCGAGACCACCGAGTTCGACCACCGGGGCCTGCCCACCGCAGAGATCGACGCCAACGGCAAGCGCGTCGACATGCGCTACGACCCGCTCGGCCGCCTGCTGAAGGTCTGGGACATCGACCGGAACCCGGCCACCCAGTCCCCGTCCGCCGAGTACGACTACACCATCCGGCGCGACGGCCCCACGATCGTCACCAACAGGACCCTGAAGGACGACGGCTCGTACGCCACGAGCTACGAGATCCTCGACGGTCTGCTGCGCACCCGCCAGACGCAGGACGCCGCGGTCGGCGGCGAGGGCCGCATCGTGAGCGACACCTTCTACGACAGCGTGGGCCGTGCGTACAAGAGCAACGACGGCTACTTCAACGACCAGAACGTCGCCCCCAGCCTGCTGACCGTCGGCGACAACGTGGTCCCCTCGCAGACCCGGGCCGTCTTCGACGGCCTCGGTGAGGAGACCTCCGAGGTCACCTATCACTACGGGGACGAGAAGCTCCGCAGCACCACCGTCAAGGACGGCGACGCCGTCACCGTCACCCCGCCCAAGGGGGAGACGGTGACCACCACCTACCAGGACACCGACGGCCGCGACACCAAGCTGCGCGAGTACACCAAGGCAGACCTGTCCGCCTGGCAGGACACCACCTACAGCTACGACGACCAGGACCAGCTGACCAAGGTCACCGAGCCCGGCGGCGGTGAGCACACCTTCACCTACGACGCCCGGGGCCGACAGACCTCGGCAACCGATCCCGACGGCGGCACCACGCGCTTCGAGTACGACCGGGGTGACAACCTCACCACCGTCGTCGACGCCCGCGGCAACAAGCTGGTGACCACCTTCGACAAGGGCGGCCGCCCCACCAGCCTGCGCGAGGGCTCCGCGAGCGGCCCCAAGCGGGTCGAGTGGACCTACGACACCCTCGGCAAGGGCCTGCCCGTCGCCTCCATCCGCTACGACAAGGACGGCAACGCCTACCGCGACGAGGTGGCGGAGTACGACGCCAACTACCGCCCCCGCACCACCAAGACCACCATCCCCGGCACGGCCGGGAAGGCCGCGGGCGAGTACACCTACACCTACGCCTACACGTCCACGGGCAACCTGTCCTGGGTGGAGCTGCCCAAGGTCGGGCCGATGGCCAAGGAACGCCTCGTCTTCCGGTACAACGGTGACGACCTGCCCATCTCCATCTCCGGTGCCAGCAACTACGTCACCGATGTCACGTACTCCAAGTACGGGGAGATCCTCCGCTCCGAGGCCGGTCCCGCGGGCAAGAAGCTGTTCTCCACCTACTTCCACAACGACTTCACCCGCCGGACCGACCGCGTCGTCCACGACCGTTCCGTCCAGCCCGGCCGTATCGACGACACCACCTACTCGTACGACGAGGCAGGCAACGTCACCGGTATCTCCCGCACCCCCGGTCCGGGGATGCCCGATGCGCAGACCGGCACCGACACCCAGTGCTTCGCCTACGACCAGCTGCGCCGCATGACCTCCGCCTGGACGGCGCGGGAGAAGTGCGCGGCGGACGGCCCGAGCAAGGCGACGGTCGGGGGCTCCGAGGCGTACTGGCACTCCTACGAGTTCGACGCGTCCGGCAACCGCACCAAGCTGGTCGAGCACGACCCCGCCGGGAACGCGGCCAAGGACATCACCCGTACCTACAGCTACGGCGGTGATGCGGGTGGCCCGAACCGGCTGAGGGAGATCACCTCCACCGGCGCCGACGGGACTACCAGGTCCACCTTCGGCTACGACACGGCCGGCAACACCACCACCCGACAGAACGGCGGCACCACCCAGTCCCTGTTCTGGGACGTCGAGGGCAACCTGGAATCCGTCACCGAACCCAGGGAAGGCGGGGGCGAGAAGAAGACCTCCTACTTCTACGACGCCTCCGGCGAGCGCCTTCTGCGTACCGGCGCGGACGGAGCCACCACCCTCTACCTCGGCGAGACCGAACTGACCGTCAAGGCGGACGGAACCGAATCGGTGCAGCGCTCCTACGCGCACCCCGACGGCGCCACCACCGTCCGCTCCTCCGACGGCGGACGCGAGATCCTCCTCGCCGACCACCACGGCTCCACCCAGACCTCCGTCGACATGATCGAGTCGGGCATGCCGGTCACCCGGCGCCTGCTCACCCCGTTCGGCGAGGACCGGGGCGCGGCCCCGTCGACCTGGCCCGGATACCGCGGATTCGTCGGCGGCACCCGCGACCAGGACACCGGTCTCACCCAGCTCGGCGCCCGCCCCTACGACCCCGCCACCGGCCGCTTCCTGTCCGTCGACCCCATGGTCGACTACGAGCAGCCCGCCACCATCAACCCCTACGCCTACTCCAACAACGCCCCCGCCACCTTCTCCGACCCCGAGGGCCTCTTCTTCCCCATCCTGATCGGTATCGCGGCCCGTATCGCGATCCAGGCGGCCATCCGCGCCGCCGCCCGCCGGGCCGCCCAGATCGCCGCCCGCAAGGCGGCCGAGGCCCTCCGCAAGAGGCTCCTGGCCGAAGCCCGCAAGCGCGCCATCGCCGCGGCCCGCAAGAAGGCCGCCGCCAAGGCCAAGCGCGAAGCCGCCCGCAAGGCCGCCGCGGCGAAGCGGGCCGCCGCCAAGCGGGCCGCCCAGCGCGCCGCGGCAAAGCGGGCGGCAGCCCGCCAGGCCGCCGCCCGCGCCAAGCAGCGCGCACAGCGCGCCGCGGCGAAGAGGGCCCAGGCAGCCCGCGCCGCCGCCCGCAAGGCCAAGCCCAAGCCCCGGCCGCAGCCGAAGTCGCAGCCGAAGCCCAGGCCGAAGCCGTCGCAGAAGGCAAAGCCCGCTCAGCAGAAGAAGGCCAGCCCGAAGCAGTCGGCCGGCAGCAAGGCCCGTGAGGAGATCAAGAGCGAGGCCAGGGGACAGGCCGAGGACGCTGTCGCCGAGCAGATCGGCTGCCGTGCGCCCAACAGCTTCGTGCCCGGCACCCTCGTGGTAATGGCGGACGGGACTCGCAAGCCGATCGAGGACGTCAAGCTCGGCGACAAGGTCCTGGCCACCGACCCGAAGACCGGTGAGACGACCGCGCAGCCGGTGGTCGCCACCATCCTCGGCGACGGAACGAAGACCCTGGTCAAGGTCACGATCCGGACCGGGGCGGTCTCACCGGGGAACATCGGTGATGCTGCCCGGGCAAGTGGCCGTGGTGACGGCGGGGTTCCCATTGACACCGGTCTGCTCCTGGCTCAGCCGGACGAAGACGGGAACGGTGCCGGCACCGGCGCGGTCGTCGCCACGGACGGACACCCCTTCTGGGTCCCAGCCCTCGGTGAATGGGTCGACGCCAGTGAGTTGGAACCCGGCCAGCGGCTCCAGAGCTCAACGGGAAGCTGGCTACAGATCACCGCAGTCCAAACATGGACACAGAACGCCGCTGTTCACAACCTGACCATTGCGGACACCCACACGTACTATGTGCTGGCGGGGGCTACGCCAGTATTGGTGCACAATATTGGCGGCGAGCCTGTCACCGATGATTTCAACCGGGCACGGAATCAGGCTCTGACTTGGCTGAGTTCTCGCGGATTCAAAGCTGAAAAAGTGACACTGGGCAAGTTCGGGACGATCAAAGGTAAGCCCATCGGCAGGCAGACGGCTAACGGCAAGGTGGGATTCCGGATCGAATTCGATGATCGACATGGGGCTCACATCAACGTGTGGGCCGGCAAGGAGAAGGGGCCGCACTTCCAGTTCAATGCTACTGAGTCGACAGTGACGAAGCTTCAGGGTCTGCACGGATGCGGTTGATGGAGGAATATTTTGTCCGGTGATTACTGGGAGGAAGAGGTATTTTCCATGCCGCCTCTAGCCGCCCTGACGAAAACAAGTGCGTCAGATGTATTCGATTGGATGGAGCTCCATTTCCCTTTCACGGGAGGGAAGATCGATTGGCGTCGCACGAGCGGGATGCATAAGCATTGGATAATCGACGATGAGCAGTTGCTCGCAGCGAGTGCATCCAGGGAAATCTGTGCACGAATTGGGCCAGGCTGTGCAGTCGAGCATGTAGGGGACGGGCTTTCGCCCTACGGCGTGCGTTTTACTGGGAGTGAGGCCGCTTCGGTCACGGCTGCACTTCTTGAGGTGCCGGAGCATCACTACTTCCTCGCAGAGGATCGAGCGTGGATTGTGGTGGTCTCCCTCGAAGGCGACTTGGATGTTTTGGATCGAGTCGGCACTTAAGCGATCAGTTAGTCCACCTCGGTCTTTCCTGACGGGCCGCCGGATTCTCCAGTGGTCCGTTTCGACTTGTCGGGTCGGTGACGGGTAGGCCGATGGCCCGGCCGTCACGTCGGGTGTGCACCGAGCCCCACGGTTCCGGTGGGCGGTTCGTGTTCCTCCGAGCGCTAGCTAGGTGGACAGCCGTAAGGGCACGGAGCATCCCGCCGACGTCCCGGCAGTATGCTCCGTCGGCATCATGGGAACCAAGCGATCCGGACAGGTTTCGGGTGCCTGCCCAGTAAGGAGCAGCGCCCGTCGCCATGTCCTCGGGCCGGTATGTGCGTATACCCGACGTTGCCGCCGAAGTCTGCTGCCTCCGAAGTCACAGGCAGTTTCGATCCGTCTTTTCTCCTTTCTGGAAGGAAGCGTGTGATGAGTGATCGGTGGAAGGACCCCGGGGTTTTGCGGGGTCCGCTGAGCGGGGCTGAGACCTTCAGCCTGCCGGCCGTGGACGCTGTGGCTGGGTCCTTCGAGGTGGAGTATGTGGTCACCGGAGTGGGCGTGAGCGAGATTGCCTACAGCACAGGACTTGGCGACGCGGGCGAGGTGGTGGTCGAGGGGCCGCGTCTTCCCTGGCGCACCACGGTACGCATGGCGGGTGCGGAGGCTGTGCCGGTGCTGAGCGTCATGCTGAGCGAGGACGGGGGCCGGATCGAGAGTGTGATCCGTGTCGACGGTTTGGAGTCGATGCGATCGACGGCGGCCGGGGCTTCTGGGACGTCGGTGTGTGTCGCCGAGCCGTGCGGAGCGTGGTGACGCGAGGTCGGTCTCCAGCACATCCCGCTCATGAATCGGCTTGCGGATGCCGTTGTGTACCGCTCGGACACGGTCGGCATCGCGCCGCCCACTCGTCCGGAGCACGTGCCGCTGGTCGTGGGGGCTGCCTCACGGATGGCCACCGATCAGGTGACGGAGCTGGTGTGCAGGCGGGGCCCGCCACGGACGGAGCTCCCGTGCCGTTGAGAGAGGTGTTCTACGTCTCAACCCCACGGCACAGGGGTCCTGTTGGTTCCCTATCCTGCCGCACTCGCCCTCCCTCACGCTCTGGTCGAGTGGGTCATGATGCTCATCGTCATCCGTGAGGGTGACCGATGGTGCAAACTTCCGCCGCACCAGAGGGCGCTCGTCGCGTTCGTGTAGCTGCGCCACCACGAAACCCTCGCCCGGACCGCCGCGGGCTTCGGGACATCCGTCGGCACCTCCCACGCCTAAGTCACCGCCGTCACCGGCTGCTCGCCGACCGCGTCCCGGTCCTACTGAAGTCCCTGCGCGAGCATGACCCCGACTTCGTCCTCCTCGGCGGGACGCTTGCATAGTGCGACCGCGTCGGCGACGGTCGTGCCGACTACTCGGCCAAGCACTGCCGACACGGGGCGAACATCCAGGTCGTCGCGGACCCGGCTGGCGAGGTGCTGTGGATCTCTCCCGCCCTGCCGGGCCGCACCCACGATCTGACCGCAGCCCGCACCCATAAGATCGTCCGGATCTGCGAACGCCGGGGAGTCCCCGTCCTGGCCGACCGCGCCTTCACCGGCGCGGGCTCCCTGGGTCACCACCGGACGGAAACGGCCACCGAGCGGCGCCCCCCGCCCGGCGCACCGTCAACCGCGCACTCGCCCAGGCCCGAGTACCCCTGGAACGTGCCATGGCACGGCTGAAATCCTGGCAGATCTTCCAAAGGTCCCGCATCAGCCCCAACCGCATGACCGTCGTCGCCAAAGCCGTTCTCACCCTGTAGCGGCAACGCTGAAAGGGCTCACTGGCGGAACGTCGATCGCTTCACCGGAGACAAAATCGCCCGGGTCGTCAACGTCACCGGGCCCCCGCCAATACTCCACCCACCCCCCGGCCCCACTACGAAGGTTGGGGCCGAAGGCTAACCGATGCGCCTGCGGCTCCCCGGGCCCGGTCGATACGGAGTGTGACTGCGCCGGGCAAGGGAGAGGCGGCAACGGAGTCGGCGGCATGCGCTACGGCTGAGCCGCGCGGTCGGCTGCCGTGCGGCGGATGCGCCGGGAGGGCCGCCTCCCACTGCGGTCACCGGGAGCGCCCCGTAGCCGTGCGGTACGTACCGCACCGCACCCCGGGCGCCGGGGATCGAGGAGGACGGAGCGGGACGCAGCAGGATGTGAATGTCCGCCTCTGTGGCGTTTCCGCAGGTGAGACGCGTCACCGTTTTGAGTTCGAGTCCCACCCGCCCCACCAGTTTCACCCTGCGGAAACGTTCTGAACTGCGGAAACGTGGTCTTCGCGGCCGCTTTCCGTGCGGTACTGGCCGCGCGCCGTGCGGTACAGGGCCGCAATCGCAGCGTGTCAGTGCACTTCAGAGGCGTCTGACCTGGCCTTTTACGGCGCTTCCCGGAGGGAGTGTCGTGCGTGGTCCCACGGCCGATGAGGGGAACGCCGCACTCCGCCGACCTCACAGCACCGGCGGTTCTGGAGTTGACTGCGCGTCCGGTCAGGGCGGTGGACGCGCTGCGGGTGTGGTCAAGGTAGCCGTAGGTGTCGAGATGACTTCGGGACGTGCTCACGCGTGGTCATAGCTCGGGTATCTGAGTCGGGTCGGGGCTGACGCGTTCGCCTCGTTCATCGAAGATGAGCAGGTTGCGTACGTCGATGAGGAGGGGGATGTGCTGGCCCCTTCGATGGCGGGAGGCCGGTTCATCGCGTATGACGAGTTCTCCGATGCCCTTGCGGGCAGGGACTGCGGCGGAGGCTGTATGGCGCCGGGGAGTGCGGGGCGGCGGTCGAAGAGCCCGGTGCGGCGGCGGAGGAGCTGGTGGCTCCGTGGGAGGCGAAGAGCAGACCGGTCACGATGCGGCACGGCGGTACGGTCGCTGAACGCGGCCACCACCCGCTCCGCATCCGCACCCGTGGCTGTGCCCTGCGACCCGTGGCCGAGTAGAACCCCGGTCTCGACCCGGTAGTACAGCTCCTTCTCAACGGGGAAGGTGAGCAGCCCGCCGAGCTAGTCCAGTTCGTCCGGCTCGACAAGGTCGGGCTGGCGGGCGGCCTGCTCGACGGCGGCCGCGGCCGTGGCACGGTCACCGAGGAGAGCTGCGGCCCGGGCCTCCAGCCCGGGAAGCCACACGCTCACCGTCCCATGCGCCTGGGGGTGCTGCGCGGCACCTTTCCGGGCGTAGAAGAGTGCGCCCGCGCCACGGCCGGACCAGTACGAGATGAGGCTCTTCGGCCCCTCGATGAGCACGCTCAGCGCGGGGTGCTCGGCCTGCTCAGCGCTGACACCGGCGGCCCAGGGCGTGCATCATCGCGGAGACCGGATCGCCGAGGCCGTGGCAGGCCTTGGCCATGTGCCAGGACAGCAGCGCCTCCAGAACGTGAAGCTGCCGCAGCTGGGAGGGCGTGCCCGCCCGCCCTCGATCAGCCGGAAGGCGTCGCTCTGGGCGGCTGCCAGGTCGTCGAAGATTGTCGGGAGCGGCTGCTTCGGGTACTCCTTCGCGATCCTGCGGACTTCGTCCTGGAGGTATCCGAGGGTCTCATCGCCCAGTTGTCCCTGTTCAGCGCCCATTGCGAAATCCCGTGCTCGGCGTGCGGCCACTTTGGCACCTCTTCTCATCTCGTGCAGCTCCGTGTCTCCGCAGGCTGGGACACCAGCGTGGGACGTGACAGCGGCGTTGACCGCAGGGGCCCATAACCGTTCGATGCTGTGCCCGAACCAGGCCACCAGCACGCGCCGGGCATCCCGGTTCGGCAGCCGCTGCCCGTAGTACCAGGCCTCGGACGTCGACATCGCCGGCTCGAGCGTCGCCAGCCGCACGTTCCCGTCCCGCTCCGCCAGCAACCGCGCCTGTTCGGTAAAGCGGGGCAGGAACGCCCGGGGGTCCTTGAGCTCCTGCTCATCGATGAGCCGACGGAACAACGTCGTCGTCATGGGTGAGCCTCTCGTCCTGTCGTCACGTCTCCACGCCGACGGTAGATCCGCAACACCCCCTAACCTTCCCGGAATCCGGGCATCGTAGTGAGGCCGAGGGGAAACCGGTGCGACGGCGACGAGACCTCGATGCTCAGACCATGTGGCTGAGGAGAAGCCGATGCCCCGGCGAGGGTGGAGATGCCACGGCGCCCTGCGCGATCCTGTCCACCTGGGGGAGAAGGCCAGTAGCGAGGACCACCATGCAGCCCAGAACCCACACCGTCCTCCACGACCCCCAAGGGCTCCTGGATGCGGAGATCCCTCTGGACCGTGCTCCATACGAGTGCCTTGTCCAGGCCGTCTCAGGCTGGAGCGACACCGACATCCTTGCGGAACGCGACTACGAGCAGATCGCCCTCCAGCTCACCAGCCACGCCCGCGCCGTCGCCGAAGCCGTCCGTCACCGCCGCAACCAGATGCCTAGGGACAGCGCACCGAGGGCACCCACGGACGTGGTGCTGCATGAGGCCGAACGGCTCCTGGCGGTGAAACTGCACGGCACCGCGCTCTACGTGCGCGAGCGGGCACTGATGGTCCGTGCCCTCTACGAACGCCTGGACCGACTGACACCCGCACCCGCCCCTCCCGGATCTCGCGCACAGCTCCGAAGCCGCCCGCCACTTACCGCCCTCGTAGTCTGGGTGTATGCCCAGCCGTTCCTGGGCGCCGCCCGCGCGCTACGACCTGCCCCGCACCCTGTGGGCACTGCGGCGAGGACGGGGCGACCCCGCCTGCCAGCTGGAGGCGGGCGGCATCTGGTGGCGGACCTCCCGCACCCCGGACGGCTCGGTGACCCTGAGGATCACCGACCACCCGGACATCATGACCGGACGGCTCATCACCGGCACAGCGTGGGGCCCCGGCGCCCAATGGGCCCTGGAGCAGCTCCCCGCCCTGCTCGGCGCCGACGACGACCCGGAGGCCTTCCGGCCACGGCACGGGGTGGTGGCCGCCGCGCACCGCAAGCACGCCGGCCTCCGGCTGCCACGCACCAGCCTGGTGCTGGAAGCCCTCGTCCGCAGCGTGCTGGAGTAGAGGATCACCACCGGCAGCGCCCAATACGTCTGGCGACGCCTCCTCGACCGGTACGGCGAAGAACTGCCAGGCCCCGCCCCGGAATGGATGCGGGTACCGCCGTCCGCAGCCCGGTGGCGGATGGTGCCCAGATGGGAATGTCACCAGGCCGGGGTCGACCGATTCAGAGCCGCCGCGATTCTCTGCGCCTGCGCCTACGCCCGCGCCCCGAAGAAGCCGCGCTGATGGCCCTGCCCGAGGCAACCGCCCGCCTCCAGCTCATCCCGGGCATCGGCCCGCTCGCAGCCGCAGGGCGTCCTGCGTCGACGGCGAAAGATGCCGCGCGTTCCCCACCAGATCGCTCACATCCAGCTCAATGACCCAGAATCATAAGCGTTTCGGATCAATAACCGTTGTAAGCTCGTCACAACACGGACTACTCGCACCTTGCGATGATCGTCAGATGCTGCTCTGCATGGGCAGAGAGGAGTAAGGGGAATGACAGTAGTGGAAAGCTGGTCTCGCGTGATGAATCTCCTTCAGGAGTGCGCGCCGGCTGATCATGCTGATTTGCCTGGGCCGGCTACAGAGAAAATGCTTGCGGCTGCCGAAGAACGGATGCGGATTTCACTCCATCCGGATCTGCGGGACTGGCTGCTTCGGAACAATCTTGATCTTCCTGAGGAAGACGTAGACAACGATGTGCAATGTTGCGGTTTCGCGGGCTTCCCTGACGAGGGAAGCTTTTTTTTGGGGATTCGGGCGATAGAGAGACTCTATGCAAATCGCTATACACCTGGGGGTGTAAATCCTCCAGACCAACCCGACAGTCCGTTCTGGCGCAACGAGTGGATTCCATTCCTGTCAGACCATGATGGCTGGATGGGGAAGTTTGTAGACCTGAGGGATGGACGCGTCGGTGAATGGTCCATAGGGTATAGCACGACTGTTGGTGAATTTGATTCCCTGGCCCACTACTTCGACTCTGTGGCGGAGATGCTTGCACAGATATCATATAAAGCCCATCCTGCTTGCTCAGTAGTCGAAGGTAGGCTTTTTTGGTCATAAAGTAAGAATGCCCCCACGGTCGACCGTGGGGGCATTCTTACTTTATGGTTATGGTGTGGGTGCGGTGAATCCGTCGAGGTCGAGCCAGTAGTCGTCGTCCTCCATCAAGCGCTCTTCACCGACGAATTCGCCGAAGGGCTGCATTGATTGGCCGTTGACCCAGTTCGACATCGAAGAACGGCCACAGGGCTCGTTCCACGTGGGGGCCTTTGCGTCCGGGCGCAAATGGAGCGTCATGGTGTCGTCAGGGTTGCGCCTGAGATAGGTCTGCACGCATTCTGCTCCGCTCTCCTTGACAGGGTTGGGTCCACTGGCGTTTCCGCCGCTCTGGAAGGAATGAGCGAAGGTGAACTCGTCGCAGCTCTTTAGGTCAGTTCTTGGTGCCCCTGCGTCCTGGGTCCACATGTCGCTGAATAGGCCGGTGTCCTTATACGCCTTCCACTGCCTTTTGCAGATGATCTGACGGCTCAGGTCATTCTGCGTCTTAGTAGGCTGGGCGACAGACATCTTTTTGGCCAGATAGGTGAGCGGCTTGCCCCCGTTGCGGTTACCCCAGTCGAGTTTGGTCTTTCGCCACATCATGTCGATGTGGGCGGCAGCGCCGGGGAACTTCTTGGAGTTCATTACATACGTCGGCGTGTAGCCGGGGAACACGCAGCCTGTTGCAGCGTTTGGAATTGAATTGTCGCAGCGGATATCCAGCTTCGACTTTTCAACTACAGTCGGGGAAGCCATCGGAACGCCGTTACCTGATCCGCCGAAGGACCAGTACGGGGTAATCACATCTTTGGCAGTACTAGCACTCGGCGTCCACTTGAACCGGGTGGTGATGGTTCTACTGAAGACGTCTCCCTTGCTAAAAACCTTCGAACCTGACCAGTTGACACTTGTGATCGTGCAGTATCCACGACACTTGGCTTGGTAATCCATGGTGACCGTGTTCAGGGCGCCTGTCATCGACTTCAACGACATCGTTGTGACCTGAGTGAATTCATCACTTCGAGGGTCGAGATAGATCGTGTTGTAGTAGTCGAAATATGACCTACCTGTCGGCGAGCCGTTCGTGAAGAATGTCGTGTTTACCTCGTCGTGTACGCAGGCATTGGTGCGCTTTCGGGTGATCGAAAGTGACACGGTAGAGCACGACGCGGTACTTCGGGCCGCCATGGGGGCAGCCATGGTGCCATTGGCCGAAGCCACGCCTATACCGGGGTAGAAGATTTCGTTGATTACGTCGCCGGGCTCGACCGGTGCCGGTTCCGGTGCGGTCAGGTCGGCCGTCATGCTGCCGGTCATCTTCTGGCCGTTGAACGTGCCGGGGACGAACGCTATCGCATCGAATGCGATATCGGCTGAACCGTCGCCGCCGTTGAAGTTGTCGAGCCGCACTTCGGGGATTTGTTCACCAAAATCATAGGCGCCCAGGTCGACCCACTTGTTGGACTCGTTGGCGGTCTGCGAAATGCTCACCATCTCCTCTCCGTCAACGGTCTGGATTCGGTAGATCGCATTGGAGGTCTGAGCGCCGTGGTCAGGAATGTGTGCGAAAACCTTTGCCTGACGGGTGGTGTTGGTCAGCGGCGTATTCAACCTCCACGCGCCGGTTACCTTCATCCTGTTCGCATTGGCCGGGTAGGATTCGGGGGATCGGGTGTGGGTGAACCAGAAGTGATTGCCGAAGCCCGCACCGATCTGGTGTGTGTCGATTTTCCCCGGGTATGTCGTGACGGTGGTCGGGTTGTCCGTCCCGTCGTTCGTGAGGTCCATCTGGGTGTCCCATGGGACAAACGTGAAGTTGAACGTTCCGCTGGATTTTACCGCGCCGCATCCGCGACCGGTGTCAACTCCCGCCGGCGTGACGCCATGGGGTAGATCGTCGACCACCAAGGCGTTGGCGGGCAGATCCGCAGTGGAACAGTTCGGCGGGTAGGAGCCAGCGTCGGCCTGCTCACCGTACGACGTACTGAAGCGGTGCACCCCGTTGCCGCACTCGGCCAGTCGCTCGCAGTCCTTCCACTGCTCCTTGCTGATCTCCTCGTGCCACCAGCAGTGCAGCCAGTGCGGGTTGGTGTCGCTGTCGCCCGCGTCGAGCGTGCAGGCACCCAGGCCCGGGTCGTTGGAGTCGTTGTCGCCGATCTTGGAAGGAACGCAGTTGTTCGACGCGTTGCAGAACAGATCGACAGGAGGCTTGGCGTTGGCGCGGTCCTCGTTGGTGGTCCACCACGAGGCCCGGTAGCCCGCCTG